>JBKPKC010000187.1:0-12274 GCA_046765595.1 Nitrospirota bacterium | reverse complement strand
ACACTGAGAAACGGAGGGCTATGCCACGGGTCACGAAGCTCCTTGTGGGTACTGCGGGTCTGTTCGTGCTGCTTGTTGCGGCGGCCCTGTTCATCGACGAGCCCTTGCGGGTGTACGTCGAGCAAAACATGAACCGGAATCTGAAGGGCTACCGGGTCCATATTGGGGCGCTGGATTTTCATCCCATCGGAGCGTCAGTGGATCTTCATGACATCCGCCTGGTGCGCACGGATGAGCCGGATCTTCCGGTGGCCGTCATTACACGATGGTCGGCGAGCGTCCATTGGAGGGCGCTCTTGTCCGGACGTTTGGTGAACGACCAGGATATCGAACGGCCCAGATTCCACATCACCAGAACACTCGCGAAGCAGGAGGCCGGCAGTGACACGCCGGTCAAAGATCGTGGCTGGCAGGATGCGGTGGAAAGCGTGTACCCGTTCAAGATCAATCAGGTCACGATCACCGGCGCCGAGCTGACGTATGTCGACGAAACAAAGCCGGAGCAGCCGCTTCGCATACGCAATATGAATGTCCACGCCTCCAACATCCGCAACGTGCATTCCGGCGATCAAAATTACCCCTCGGAGTTCTCGTTGGACGCGGTGCTGTTCGAATCTGGAAAGATCCGTCTCAACGGGCGCGCCGACTTTCTCGCCGAGCCGCATGTCGCCGTAAAGGCCGATCTTGCGATGGACGACGTCTCCTTAGGGGCGTTGATACCGGTAACCGCCCAGTACAACGTGCAGCTCAGTGGGGGCACAATGGCGGCGGAAGGGTCGATGGAATACGGTCCGGCGGTGAAGACGGTGCATCTGAAGCGGCTGACCATCGACCGTGTCCATGTCGACTATGTGCATGCCGCGGAGACGCAGCGCGCCGAAACCGAGCGAGCGAAGGCGACGGTCGATACGGCGCAGTCCATCAACGCGAACGAGGATGCGCTGGTCCGCGTCGATCGCATCAGCATCGTCGGCGGCGAGCTTGGATTCGTCAACCAAGCCGCGAAGCCTGAGTACCGAGTGTACTTGGCCGATGCCGATCTTACCTTGAAACGGTACAGCACCCGGTTCCGCGACGGGCCCGCGTCCCTGGCCATCCAAGGAAAATTCATGGGCACGGGGGAGACCCAGATCTCAGGCACCATGCGGCCTCCTCAGGAATCGCCCGAGCTGGAACTCAAGATCAAGATCGCGGGCACCCAGATCCGGTCGATGAATAACTTGCTGCGGGCCCATGGCAAGTTTGACGTCGTGAAAGGACTCTTCTCGTGCTATTCAGAGATCAGGATCGATGGGGGGAAGATCCAAGGTTACGTGAAGCCCTTGGTCAGGAAACTCAAGGTCTATGATTCGGCACAGGATCGGGACAAGCCGGCCCTCGACAAGGTCAAAGAGGGCGCCATTGAGGACCTGTCGGCATTTCTGGAGAATGTCCCGCGGCAGGAAGTCGCGACCAAGGTGAATGTCTCGGGACGGACGAGTCAACCTCGCACTGAGACTGTGGAGATCGTCATCGGCCTGATTCAGAATGCCTTCTTCAAGGCTATTCTGCCCGGCTTCGAGCGGGAGTTCGCCTCAAAGTAAACTCTCTCCTGGCTGATTGGAGGATCTCATTCAGATTCAGCGTTCACTCTCTCTTTCAGTATGCCGGCGATTGTGGATTCACAGTGGACTAACGCCTGGGGGTGTCAGGAAGTATCGTGGCCATTTGCGGGTGGTCTCGATCATGGTTCGCCCGCAGCGGGGCCCACATCGGGCGGGGTGCGAGGATGAGCCATGATCGACGACAGGACACGCAACTCTGTTCTGTAGTTTTGCCATAGGAGGCTAAGGCTCGACCGTCACATCCACAAACACCGGCATGCTGTCTGCCCCCTTCTTGTCGGTCACTCGCAGCCTGAACCGGAACAGTTTTGCCTCGGAAACGGACGGCGCAAGAAAGGAGGCTTTGGGCATGTTGAGATCGAGGAGCGGCACTTTGGCGCCGCGCACCTGACTCCACGTATAGAAGAGCGCTTCGCCTTCGGGATCGCGGCTCCCTAATCCATTCAATTCCACCTTCATGCCCGATTTGACCGTGCGATCCGCTCCGGCCACCGCAATCGGCGGCTCGTTCGGCTCATCGTCGACAGAGACGTGCACGTCGAGAGACGCTTCTTTCCCTCGATTCTTCACGGTCAGCAGGGTTTTTCCATTGCCGACGATCTTGAGCATGCCGTCCGGCAGGACCTGAATCACCTTGTCGTTGGAGGACTGATAGGACGTACCGCTGGACGGTGCTGTGAGCGGCCGGGCCACGCCGTCCGCAAACTCGCCGACGACGGGAAGTTCAAAAATTTTGCCAAGCACGTCCACCTGCCCATAGGTCGCCGATTGACCTTCTCGTCCGAGCAACAAGGGTTTGTCCGTTTCAAAATCGATGGCCTGGAGCTCGGCCTTTGGCTCCGCGTTGACGATGATTTCATCGAAGACGGTGCGAGTGCCCAGGCGGCCGCGTGAAATGTCGGCAACGGCGAGCAAGCGCATTGGCCCGATCGCTTCAGGCGGAACCTTGAGCGAGCCGCCAAAGGCGGGGTCCATGTCTCCTGTCGAGACGAGTACGGGTAAGGAGACGACCGAGCCCCCGACCACGCTGTCTTTATGAAGAAACTTGTCGACCGAGATCTTGGCCCCTGACTTGGACGGTCCGGAATCTCCTTCATCCTGCTGGACGAGGGTTTCATCTTGCTCACGGTACCAATA
This sequence comes from Nitrospirota bacterium, assembly GCA_046765595.1. Taxonomy (GTDB): domain Bacteria; phylum Nitrospirota; class Nitrospiria; order Nitrospirales; family Nitrospiraceae; genus Nitrospira_C. Next base: position 9,533 of record JBKPKC010000187.1, on the reverse strand, counting down.
ATAGCGGACTTTGACGATGCCGATGTCGTTGCCAAGATCCACATGAGCGGTCACGGTTTGCCCAGCTGCCAGCTTGGCGCCCGGCGCAGGGTCCGTGATCTTAAACGCTTCGGCCGGACCAACGGCAAACGGCCATCCAATCAACACCATGCAGATGGTCCATTGCTGCAGAGGCGGGACTCCATACCTGTGATGGTTCATGATCACCTCGTCAGGTGGAACGGGACGTCGGTCAGCACGACGCGGTCCTTAAAGAGGAGGGCGCCTTTGAGCAGCAACGCCCGTTGATTATGGAGGATATTTTGCCACCATCGGGCGGGCAAAATCTCCGGCAGGACGACGGTAATCCAGCATTCGGGGTCTTTCTCGAGGTTTTCCTCGACATAATCCAGCAGCGCCCCCAGGATCGACCGGTAGGGCGAGGGCAGCACGATCAGCGGTACACCGCATCCCCACTGCGCCCATTTCATCTCCACGAGGGCGGTTTCTTCCTTGTCGACGTCGATGAGCACCGCACGCACCTCCCCTCCACGGCTTCTCGCGTAATCGACAGCCCGAACGACCGCTTTGTTGACCGCCCCGATGGGAATGAGGATGAGATTGCGGCGTGGGCGGGGCGGTCGCGCATCACGGGAAAGCCGCACCTGCTCGGCGACGGCCTTGTAATGGGAGCGGATGGTCCGGAACATGATGATGATGAGCGGAATCAAGACAATGACAATCCAGGCGCCGTGGGAAAACTTCGTGCTGGCGATGATCGTGGTTGCAATGGCCGTCGTCAGCGCTCCGATTCCATTGAGCGCGAGCTTCGCTTTCCAGTGCGGTCCTTTCTTCGTGAGCCAACGGCGGACCATTCCGGCCTGGGACATCGTGAACGACAGGAATACACCGACGGCGTACAGGGGAATCAGGGCGTGGGTATCGCCGCCGAAGGCAATGATGAGGGAGCAGGAGAATATCCCAAGGATCATCACGCCGTTTGAAAACACGAGGCGGTCGCCCATCATGGCCATCTGGTGAGGCATGAACCCGTCACGAGCCAGCAGCGACGCGAGCCGGGGAAATCCTGCAAAGGCGCTGTTGGCGGCGAGGATCAAGATGCCCATCGTCGATACCTGCACAAAATAATAGAGGAAGCCCTCTCCGAAGATCGCACGTGCGACCTGGGAGACGACGGTTTCGTCTTCCTTCGGAACGACACCAAGGTAGTAGGCCATGGTGCTGATGCCGAGGAAGAGCGTGCCCAGCACGACCGCCATCATCGCCATTGTCGCGGCGGCATTCTTCGGCTCAGGGGAATGAAAGGCCGGCACGCCGTTCGAAATGACTTCCACGCCGGTCAATGCCGTGCACCCCGAAGAGAAAGCGCGAAGCAGCAGAAACAGCGAAATCGATTCGAAGGCGATTTCCGCCGCCGGCGCCGCAGGGGTGAGCGGTGTCAACGTGCCGAGCGTGAGTTGTCCCAGCCCCCCCGCCAGCATCACGAGAACACTCAGAATGAACATATACGTGGGAATGGCGAAGACCTTACCGGATTCACGTACGCCTCGAAGGTTCACAACGAGGACGAGCACGATCGCGAGGACTCCGAGCACCGTGCGGTGAGGAAATAGACTGGGAATCGCGGATGTGATCGCGGCAATGCCGGCCGCGACGCTGACCGCGACCGTGAGCACATAATCGATCATGAGCGAAGCGGCGGCAGTGAGGCCGGGCCATTCGCCGAGGTTCGATTTCGAGACCACGTAGGCCCCGCCGCCTTGCGGATATTCAAAGATGATCTGGGAATACGATGCCGTCAAAATCGCCAAGAGCGCCACAATCATGATGCTGATGGGGATTGAGAAATGCGCGAAGGCGAGGCTGGCCGGTACCAAAACCAGGAGAATTTCCTCGGTTGCGTAGGCCACCGAGGACAACGCGTCGGAGGAAAAGACAGCGAGTGCAAGACGTTTGGAGAGCCGCTCGTGTTCGGCCTGGGCGGTCTTGAGGGGATAGCCGACAAGCCAGCGCTTGAGGACCATGTCAGGATTATCGCATAAACACGAAGGGAGCGAGAGGAGAAGAAGCCCTGCATCCTAGGGCAAAAGACTCAGGAAGCGCCGGGTCTCGCCATACCGATCCCAGACGATATGTTGTTGAATACCTGCCTGGTCCAGGGGTTGACACCCCATTGGAAACTTGAGTATCTTTCCCTTCCCTCGGGACTGAGGAGTGGTTTTCCCGCGATGGAGACTCGTCAAACTTCAGTGTTTTTCTAATCGGCGCTCAATTCCATTAGGAGGAGTTCTTCTATCGGCGGTCATTTTTTCGCACTCTGTAGTTGTCCACTCATTTTATAAGCAAGGAGGCCAGTCCATGCTTTTCCATTCCCATTTCACAGGGGTCAATCGACCCACCTGCACGCTCGGCGTGTTGGCAGCTGCGGCCCTGCTCTGGGCTCCGCTCGCCTCCGCCGAGGACGCATCGTCCCACCCGACGATGAACCATCAGCTTCCCGCTTGGGCTGAACAGCTCAAGGGGCAAACGATCGTCGAAGACACGATGTCCGGCAAAAGCGGGCGGTCGGCGATGGTCGAACAACAGCACCAGCGCGTCATGGAGCACATGGCCCAAGACCCGCAGGTGCAGGGCGTCAATACCGGCATGTACAACACCTCCGCCATGATGCATCAATATGGCGCCGGTGGACAGGACATGCTCCTCGTGTCGGATCCTCGCGTCGAGCCGGTGGCCATGACTGGTGGCGGCAAGTGTCCGGCCACGGCGCCGGTCCGGCAGTACAATGTGTCCGCGATCAACGTCGAGATCACGCTCAATCAGTGGCTGGACTTCTATCCGGGCTATATGTACGTCCTGGATGAGAATATCGACAAGGTTCGGGAGGAAGAAAAAAAGAATACGGAAGGGCGTGATAAGGAAGGGCATGATCCCGGCGCTGTGCTTCCGGGTGTCCAGGCTCAATGGATTCAACCGCTAGTGATTCGCGGCAATCAAGGCGATTGCGTCAAGATCAAGCTCAGCAACAAACTGGACGGTGGCGAAGATGTCAGCCTCCACATTCACGGCTCCGCCATGGTGGTCACCGCCACGGGCGCTGCCGCGACGACCACGAATCCGGACAGCATTGTCGCGAAAGACAAAAGCGCTGACTTAGAATGGTATATCCATCCGAGCACGCAAGAGGGCGTGCGCCAGTTCCATACCTTCAGCAACGACCGCGAATTGACCGTGATGGGTTTGTTCGGCGCGTTCGTGGTCGAGCCGCGCGGGTCGAGCTATCTGGAGCCATTGGGTTCAGGCGATCCCACGCCGGCCACGAGCGGTTGGCAGACAATCATCAAGAACGGCACCGGCCCGGACTTTCGTGAGTTCGTGCTGATCTATCATGAGGTTGGCGACGAGGCGTTTCGTCCGCTGAACAAGAAGGGCGACTTCCTGCCGCAGCGCGATCCGCTCACCGATGCCTATCGTCCGGGTGGCCGGGCGATCAATTATCGCAGCGAGCCCTTCGGCATCAACAATATGCACGTGCAGCACGAATACTTCGGTTTCGAGGACGAGTCGATGGGCTACAGTTCCTATACCTTCGGCGATGCGTCTCCGACGATCCCGCGCTCGTATATGGGCGATCCCGCCAAGTTCCGGCTGGTCCACGGCGGATCCGAAGTATTCCACAGTCACCATCCGCATGGGGGAACGATTCGGTGGCCTCGCAGCCCGCGGGCGATCGACGACATGAATCTGTGGGCGACCGCGGCGAACGGACCGGTGAAATATCCCGTGATTCGGGCCAAGACTGACCGCGTCGACGTCGAAGTCATCGGACCCTCTGAAGCCCTCGACCTCGAAACGGAGTGCGGGTCCGGTCTCTGCCAGCAGCTCGCAGGGGACTTTCTGTTCCACTGCCACGTCGCACACCATTATGTGGCGGGCATGTGGGGGTACTGGAGGGTCTACAACACGATCCAACAGGGCGATATGCGCAACGACGTCATGCCGGATCTCCGCGAACTGCCGGATCGAAAGGGTCGCATCAAGACCCCAATCTCATCCGACAAACTCATCGGCCAAACGGTCGATTGGTTCGGGACGCCGTTCAAGATTATCGATAAGGGCAAGAGCAACTGGAAGGGCAACCCAGCGACGATCACAATCAAAGACTGGGTAGAGATGCAGTTCCCGCCACAGGGCAAGCCCGGTCACAAGGACGATGAGAAGGGCCAGATCGTCTCCTATGACGCCACCGTGTTGGACTGGACCTGGAACGGCAACGTGGCAATGAGCGAAAAGGAGAGCACGATCGACAATCCCAAGTATAAGTCCACCCATCCGGGCAAGCGGCATCCAATCATGTTCGAGCCGCTCACCGGGAAAGTGGCCTGGCCGCATCTCACGCCGCACTTCGGCAAGCGTGTGATGTTTTCCCCGAACCACGTCGGTGCACCCTGGTTGGAAATGATCCGGCGCGATGCCAACGGTGAGGAGAGTACTGAGCAGGCGCAGCCGGGTGAGCAGGGTAATTGGAGCCTCTGCCCGGTGAATGCCGGACGGAAAAACTACAACGTGCACTTCATCAAGTTGCCGATCAAGATCGCCAAGGCGCAGGGCAAAGAGCCGCCGGTGGTCGATCCGAACGGCTTGATCTACGTCCTGCATGAAGAGGAAGCGGCCATCCGGGCCAACGACGATCTCAAGTATCCGTTGGTGGTCCGCGGCAATATCTACGATTGCGTCGATTGGATGCTGACCAGCGAGTGGGACGACGACGACTACACGAACTTCCAGTCGTCGAAGATCAACACCCACTGGCATTTCTTACAGTTCGACAACCAGGCGTCCGACGGCGTCATCACCGGCTTCTCCTACGAGCAGTCGGTGCGGCCGTTCACGATGCTGGAGAAGAAGAACAAGAAGGGCCTGCCGATGCCGATGAATACGGTGTTGACGTCGGCCGCAAAGAAGGGTTCGAACAGCGTCTCGGTGAAGAATGCGAAGCAGTATCATGTCGGCACCCTGATTCTCGTCGGGGCCGACAATGTGAAGGGCAACGAAGTCTCGCGCATCAAGGCGATCAACGGCAATACGATTACCTTGACGAAGGGATTGAAGAACGATCATCCGGCGAACGACATCGTGACGGTGGAATTCGTCCGGCAGCGGTTCTGGGTTGATGCGGACGTCGGCACCGTGTTCTGGCACGACCATGCGTTCGGCGCCACCACGTGGCCGCACGGCGGATTCGGGACGTTCATCGCCGAGCCGGTCGGCTCGACCTATCACGATCCGAAGACCGGCAAGCTCGTGCGGAGCGGTCCGATCGCGGACATCCATACCAACGAGCCGGTGGGGCATGGGGTAAACAACAGCTTCCGCGAATTGATGGTGCAGGTGCACGATACCGTGCCGCACACCGTCAACATCGTGACGGCGGGCAATCCTCCAGGACAGCCGGTCGAGGTGGCGCTTGAGGCGGGCAAGACCGTGTCGTTCATGATGCCGGAAAAGCTGTACATGACGCCGATGCCGTTCCTGAACGGAGGTACGCATACGACGGGCAGCGGCTTGAACTTCCGGGCCGGTCCGATCGCCCAGCGATTGGCAACCAATCCGGATGTGTCTCAAGCGTTTAACAGCCAGATCCATGGCGATCCCTATACGCCGCTGCTGCGCGCGTATGCGGGAGACACGATGGTCTTCCGGCTGCTGCACACGCTCATGAATGAGACGATGACCTGGACCCTGTCCGGCCATACGTTCTGGTCTGAGCGCTACGCGTCGGATGCGAATCGCAAGAACTCGATCCACATCGGCATTGCGGAGCGATATGACTTGGTCGTGCCGGAAGCGGGCGGTCCGCGGCATCTCGCCGGCGACTACATCCACTTCAACGGCCGTTCTTCGAAGTTCTCGGAAGGCGGCTGGGGCATTATCAGGGTCTATGACAAGGAACAGCCGGATCTGAAGAAACTTCCGGCCGGGTTCTCGGTCAAGGGTGAGATTCCCAAGGCGCTGCCGGTCTGTCCGGCGGACGCTCCCGTGAAGACCTTCAACGTCGTGGCGATGGATTACCCTGCCATGACGTTCAATGCGAAGGCGCCCGAAGCCATCGAAGTGGACTTTGAGCGGAAGATTCAAATCACCAATCCGGACGCCAAGATCTACGCGTTGGAAGAAGACGCGGCGAAGGTGTCGGGCGGATCGCAGCCGATGCCGCTCACGCTGCGCGTGAACGTCGGTGATTGTGTGAAGGTGCATTTGAAGAACAAAATGAAAGAGAGCAAGGCGTCCTTCTCAGCCATCGGATTGGCGTTCGATCCGAAGGATTCGATGGGTGCGAACGTCGGCAATAACCCCGGCGATCAAACGATCGCTCCCGGCGGAGATCGGACGTACACTTACTATGCAGATCCGTTCAACGGCGAGACCACTTCGCTGGTCTGGGACTGGGGGAACGTGATGATGAATCCGCGCAATGGCCTGTTCGGCGCGGTCGTCGTCGGTCCGAAGGGCTCGAAGTACCGGGACCCGAAGACCGGCGCCGATCTCACGAACAAGAACGCATGGGCGGCCGATGTCATTATCGACCGGACAATCCCTGGCAATGAAACCAGGCCGAACTACCGTGATGTGGCCTTGTTCTTCCAAGACGAGGACAATATCATCGGGACGAGCTTCATGCCCTACGTGCAGAACGTCGCGGGTCTGACCGGCGTCAATTACCGGTCGGAACCATACAAGTATCGCGAAGAGCAGGGCTGCTCGCTCGGCAAGGTGTTCCAGCCATGCAAAGCGGACAAGCCAGAGGATCCCGCGACGCCGATCATCGAATCGCATGCGGGCGATCCCGTGCGCATTCACGTGATCGGGGCGAACAACGAACAGAACGGCATGTTCAGCGTCGAGAAACATGAATGGCCGATCGAGCCGTTCATGCGGGGCGCCGACCAGATCAGCGTGGTCGAGTTCTCGGGCTCGGAAATCCTGGACGCGTTCTTACCGTCGGCCGGCGGACCCTATCGCTTGCCCGGCGACTACGTGTACAGCAACCAGCGGTTGCCGTACTCTCAGTCGGGACAATGGGGGTACCTCCGCGTATTGCCGGCAGGCGACCAACGGCTGCTGCCTCTCGCAGGCGCAGGTGCGGGCATGAAGAGCGCTTCGCTCGAGGCGGCGAAGGTCGTTCCGGTTTCGGCGAAGTAAGCATCGCATAGCTCTCCACAAGGGGAGGCTATGAGGACTTGGAGGGGGAGACCGCAAGGTCTCCCCCTTTTACTTTGCCGCAAGGGATCTCCCTCTTTTGATTTGCCGGGTCCATTTGGTACGATGACGAAATTGTATTGTTTGTTCGTATCAACCTTTGGAGGCGTGATGAAGGGCCTCATCCTGTTCTGTGGATGGCTCGTGCTGGCCGGCTCGACCGCGTGGGCGTACGACGAGATCCAGGTCAGCGACGGCGGAACCGTCACCGGAAAAGTCACCATGACCGAGGGAAAACCAATTCCCAAGGGGTTCAACCTCATTACCTTCCCCGATCCCGTCTATTGTGGAAGAATTTCGACAGGGACCGGATGGCGGATCTTGAAAGAGTTTGAACTGAGCGCTGACGGCGGGCTGAAGAATGCCGTGGTGTGGTTGGCAGACGCGACCAAGGGAAAAGCGTTCAAGTTCGAGGTGCCGACGATCGAAGCGCGCGATTGCCGGTTTCTTCCCTTTGTCACGGTGGTGCGCGACCGATCCGACGTGGTCATCATGAACATGGACCCCGTCATGCACGACATTCAAGCCTACGAGACGTCACATTTGGGGCCGCGGGTACTGTTCAATACCCCGCTTCCCATGAACCCGCATCATAAGCGTTTCGTGACGGCGGAAACCCATGAGCATCTCGCCGGTCAGCCGGTCACGGAAGAGGTTCATATGACGAAGGGCCGTAAGTTCTTTGTGATGCAATGCGGCTTTCATGCCTACATGGAAAGTTGGGGGCTTGCGGTGGACAATCCCTACTACCAATTGACCGACGGGCGTGGAGGGTTCTCGCTCGACGATGTGCCGCCCGGCGACTATGTGCTCATGGCGTGGCATCCGGGCGTGGGAACGATTCTCGAGAGGAAGATCACCGTTCCGGCAAAAGGCGCCGCCCAGGCGAATTTTGTCTTTGAATCTCCAAAGGGCCGCCGTAGCGCCCATGAGATCGAGGAAAATCCCCATTTCGGCCCGGATGCGCTCGGCAAGACTTTGGATATTCGGCCGACACTGGAACGACAGACGCCGTAAACCGGTAAGTGTCATTCGGCTCCGATCGCGATCCGGTCCATTCGCTTATGTTCGATCTTTCTTATTAAGGAGCACATCGTGAAGGCAGGCGTGAAGAAGCATCTTTTGCCGCTGTGTTTCATGGTGACGGTTATCGGCAGCACTGCCCCAGCCATCGGCTATGACGTCATCGATGTAGAGCATGGCGGCGTCATTGAAGGGACGGTCACGCTTGAAGGAGCAGTGCCGGAACCAAAAGGGTTCAATCTGATTACGTTCCCGGATCCTCAATACTGCGGCCGCATCTCGAATGGGAAGGGATGGCGGCTGCTTCATGATTTTGTCGTGGCGCCGAACGGCGGCTTGAAAGACGCCATCGTGCTGCTCGAAGGCGTGGAGGCGGGGAAGCCCTTCGAAGTTTCCGTGCCGTTGATCGAGGCCCGCGATTGTCTGTTTCAGCCCTTTATGACGATCGTGCGCAACGGTCACGCTGTCGAAGTCGTCAACATGGACCCAGTCATGCACGACATTCAGGGATATGAAACCTCGATTGAAGCCGGCGCCCGCGTGCTCTTCAATACGCCGCTGGTGATGAATCAGCAACACCACCGCGGCGATCTTCACGCAATTCATAATCATGCGCCGGGCAAATCGCTGGTCGGCCCCATCTACCTTAACAAGGGTCGCCGTACGTTTTATATGCAGTGCGGGTTTCATGCCTATATGGAAAGCTGGGCGATGGCGGTCAACAATCCGTACTATGCCTTGACCGATGAGAACGGACGATTCTCGCTCGATCAGGTTCCTCCCGGAACCTATCAACTCGTCGTGTGGCATCCACAGACAGGCCCTGGAATGTCGAAGACCATCACCGTCAAGGCGGACGGCAAGTTGACCGAGAGTCTCTCGTTGCCGGCGCCCAAAGGCCACCGCTCCGCATTCAAGGTGATAGATAATCCCCGCTTCGGTCCTGAATCGCTGGGACGCTCCGTTGAGATCGATCCGTTCGTCGAGCATCAGCGCTAGCGGATGTTGAAAACGCCATTGGTTACACCCGCCCACCCCGCCGAAGGTTTCTCACCCGCCCACCCGTTCGATTGCGATGCAATCGATCTCCCGAGGCGCGTCTTTCACCGGCTGACGTTCTTGCATCGCTCTGAAGCTCAACATCTCGCTCGCTGGCCTTGCTTGTGGTCGGGCGCGTTCCGTGCAAGCGATTGCGAAGCTCTCGGTGGGCTGGGCGGGTGCAAAATGCCCGCGCGTGGTGGGTGAAATAG
>JBKPKC010000186.1:0-3153 GCA_046765595.1 Nitrospirota bacterium | reverse complement strand
GGCCTGGATATCACAACTCAACATAACGTGATCGAATTAGTCGAGCAGCTTCATCAGGAACTTGGCCTGACCGTCCTCCTTGTCACCCATGACATCAATATGATCCGCACTCGTGTTGACCGATTGGTTTTGCTCAAGACGCGACTGTATGCGGCTGGTCCGCCGGCCGATGTGCTCAAGGCCGAGATTCTTCGGGAAGTGTATGGAAAGGATCTCGTGATCACGGAAAAAGACCTGATCATCGTCGAAGACTACCACCACCACCATCATTGAGCACGATCCGCTTTTCCCTCCTTTCGAGGTTATTCTCTGCATTGACTTTCCCCTAGCTGACAACCCTAGAATACCGCCCTCAAAATTTGGGGGCGCCGATGAGACATTTGACCGGTATGGTGGGGCAAGGTTTCTCTTATACAATAATCTTCTATAACTAATTTTTGCTCGCCACCGCAATGTTAGAACTGTTGGGCTACGACTTCATGCAGCGCTCGCTGCTGGCTGCCGCGATGGTGGGAGGGCTCTGCTCGCTGATCGGGGTTTTTGTCGTGTTGCGCGGGCTGGCATTCGTCGGGGCCGGGACGGCGCACGCGGCGTTCGCCGGGGTGGCATTGGCCTATCTGATCGGCTGGTCCCCGCTCATGCTCGCCATCCTATTCGGCCTCGTCACCGTGTGGATTACGGGATGGGTGGAAGAGAAGGGCACGATGAAGCTCGACGTGTCCATCGGGATTCTCTATACCACCACGATGGCGCTTGCCATTCTCTTCATCGGGTTAATGAAGACGTACAACGCCGAGGTCTATGGCTACCTGTTCGGAAACGTCTTATCGGTCACCCCCGAGGAGCTGCGGATCATCGGCGCATTGACCGTGGTCGTCGTCGGAAGCATCCTGCTTTTTTCGAAGGAGCTTTACTTTATTGCGTTCGATCAGGAGATGGCCGAAGCGTCCGGCGTGCCTGGCAGACGGATTTTTTTCCTCCTGTTGACTCTGGTGGCATTGACCGTCGTCGTGTCGCTCAAGACCGTCGGAGCGATCCTGGTCTTTGCGATGGTCCTGATCCCTGCGTCGACCGCGTATCAACTGACCCACAGTCTTTCGACGTTGACGTGGTACTCCGTCGTCATTGGAATGACCTGTTCGGTCTCCGGCGTCCTGCTCTCCGCCGTCTGGGATGTGCCCTCGGGACCCGCCATCGTCCTGCTGTCAACGATGATGTTTTTCATCTCAATCGTCTTTTCTCCGAAGCGTTCACGGCAGAGACTTGCCGTGAATTGACTCCCGATCCCCATCCCATTACGCCGCTCTTCAGGTGATTACCGGTCGAGCACTGCGGACAAACTGTCTCCGGGCCGGCGGATCAGCCGATGCGGCGCTCCAGGGGTAAAACACTGTTGATTTTACGGCGCTGTCGAGAGATAAGGGAGTACTTACTTTCATTCCATAACAGGAGGGCTGTTTATGCGTGTTGTCATGGGTCGTGGTTGGAGCACAAAGGTGTTGTTGGCCGGTGCGCTCCTCATAGGACTTGGCGCGGGCCAGGTTCAAGCGCAAGACACTGCAATGAAGGATGGTGGGACGGAGCCTGGCCGATCTTACGTCGGCATGAGAGCGGGGTTTGCGCCGCTCACCCAGCAATTGACGGATGGCACTTCGACCTCCGTCGGCTCCCTCGTCAATTTTCAGGCCATGTACAGCCTCAACACATGGCTCCTGATCGGGATGATGCTCGAGTGGGAGCGCCACGGCATTAGCACGGATGGGCCAGGTTCGGTTGATCTTGGCCATCTGGATACCGTGTCCGTGCTGCCGACCGTCGAAATCCGTCCCGTCCGGTTCGGCGCCATTACGCCCTATGTCAACATGAGCCTCGGCGTAAACGTGAACAGCTTTGGTGAAGACAGAAACATTGGTGGAAGTCGTGTTTCACCCAGCAATAACTTTGCCTGGCGCCTTGGATGGGGAGCCGACTGGATGATCATGAAGCAGTTGGCGCTGAATGCCGAAATGGCCTATAAGCGGAATGACGGCCATGCCACAGTGACGGGTCCCGGCCCGCTGGGCACCGGCCGCGTCGACGATTGGAATGCGTCCTCGTTCGGATTCCTGTTCGGCGTGAAGTGGTTCTTTTAGTGTGCAGCGGCGATGTGCGCGGAGTCGCCTCACGGGACTCTGCGCGCCGCCGTTCAGTGGAACCGAATTACTCCTGCCGTGCCTGCTTCGACCGTATCCACACCATACCGGTCTGCTCTTTGGCGCTGAAGCCCAACTTCGCGTAGAAACCGGGTCGCCTCGTGCAGAGCCAGAAAAGTTCAACCCGCTTCAGGCGGGGATGGCTCAGAATGCGCTGCACGATCTCAGCCCCGATTCCCTGCTTCTGATAGGCCTTGTCCACAATCACATCCCAGATGGTGGCTCGATACGTGAAGTCGGTCAGTACGCGGCCGAAGCCGATCAACTGATCGCCGTCCCAGGCGCATAACGCCACGTCGGTGTGACGCAGCATTTCCTTCGCGTCTTCCAGCGTGCGGTCCTTCGCCCAAGGCGCTTGATGAAACAGACGCAAGAGCTGCGAGGCTTCCAGTTCTTTTTTTTCGGAAAACGTAACGACAGTCTTGAGGCTGGCGGGCATCTTATACTAGAGTACGCTCCCGGTGGATGCGTCGCAGATCGGCATGCTTGTCTCCTAGTGTACGAGGAAATGCATGGCAACGCAAGTGCGTAGCTGTCCCAAGTGCTTCCAACTCATGTGGCTCAAACCCGACGAATACGAACCGTTAGACGAAGAAACGGTGCGGGCGAAATGTCCACACTGCGGCTCCGTCGTTCGGTTCAAATTGATTTCGGAGGGCGCGAACGCCGCTGGCCCGAAGATGGGCCACTGACCAGGTGCAGTCACAGTCCTCGCCCTGCGCCGTCCAATTCCGGCTTGTTTCCCGGCAAGATCTTGTGCAGCGCGGCGCGGTATTCCGCGATCCGCCGCCCGGCCGTCTGATCGGCCGAGATTTCCTTGTCGCGCTGCATCCGTTCCAAATGATCGAGGACGGCCAGCAACGGCTGCACTGAGCCAAGCAGTTTTCCGACCTCGAAGGCCTCGAGCGATTCCACGAAGGCCTCGTTCAGCCCCTTATATGCGGTTGCAGCGCTTTGATTC
>JBKPKC010000185.1:0-2089 GCA_046765595.1 Nitrospirota bacterium | reverse complement strand
CCTGCGACATTCGCCGTCACGGTAAGCGAACCGGAGCCGGTTCCCGACGCCGGAGAGACCGAGAGCCATGCGGCCGTAGTTGAGGCGTTCCAACTTAGAGTGCCGGTGCCTGTGTTGTTGATGCTCACCGTTTGCGCCGATGGGTTGGTGCTACCCTGTGTCCCCGAGAACGTGAGGCTGGTAGGCGCCAGCCCAATGGTCGGAATCAGCGGTGCCGTGAGCGTCAAGGTCACCGTTACTGTTTGCGGGGTATTTGTCGCCCCTGTGGCAGCTATGGTGACAGGCGCCGTATACGTGCCTGCGGACATTCCCACCGAATTGACCGACAAGGTGACTGAACCGGCGCCGGTCCCGCTCAGGACACTGGGTGTCAACCACACTGCATTCTCCGACACCGACCAGTTCAGCGTCCCTGCGCCGGTATTGCTGATGGTCAGTGTTTGAGCGCTTGGATTGCTCCCACCCTGTACGCCGCTGAATGACAAGTTGGTCGCACTGAGGCCTATCGTCGGCGTCGGTGCCGCGGTGACGGAGAGCGTGACGGCGATGGATTGAGGGGTGTTCGTGGCCCCCGAAGCCGCAATCATCACGTTGCCCGAATAGCTGCCGATGGAGAGTCCGCTGATATTCGCGCCGACGGAAAACGATCCTGCGTTTGTCCCCGAAGCGGCTGCCCCGCCGTTGATTGTCAACCACGCCGCAGATGAGGTGGCCGTCCAGGTGAGCGTTCCGGAACCGCTATTCGTGACCGCGACCGTTTGGCTGGACGGATTCGCACCGCCTTGGATCGCCGAAAACGACATGGACGTCGGATTTCTTGCGATCGTTGGCGTCGAAGGCGTCGTAGATGTCGTCGAAGGCGCGGACGGCGACGTCGGTGTCAGCAATCCGGTCAGGCCGGGCATGGACGTCGACAGTTTATTCATCCCTCGCCCGCCGTCCGAGCTTCCTCCCTTGTTGGACGATACCGGGGCCGCGACAGCGGAGATGGGTGCCGAGCTGGACGAGAGTGAGGTCGTAGGACTTGAGACGCCGGCAAACGAGAGAGATGTCGCCGGGGCGGTTGTCGTCGTTGAGGTCGGTTTCGTCGGTGCCACGGCGGTCGTTGGCGTGGAATTCTGGACTGTCGAGTCTTTGCTCTGAGTTTGAGTCGTCGTGCTTGGTGCAGCGGCCGTAGGCGTGCTGAGAATCGTTCCGGTCGCAGGCGCCGTCGTGCCGCCAGGCTGGACTGAAGCGAGCGGCGCCGACTTTCTGATGAGTTTGTGCGGCTTGCGGACGGCGGCCTGGTCCTTCGAAGTTGAAAGTGTCTTGGGCGGAGTGGCATTCGAGACCTGGGCCTTCTCCTGACCCAATGCCACCAACTGCTCGGCGAGCACCGAGGTCGAAGGAGGCAGGAGCAGAAGCACTGTCAAAGCCGCGAGCGCGGCAAGCATCTGATCATGACTTGTCAAGCGTCGTGGCGATAGCAAATGCTGCATGGAGAGCACCTCCATCACGATGACATATGCTTCCTGCGAGCCCGGCGGGCAAATGAGCAAGTCCAGTGCCGATAGGCGGCCTTCACCGTCACAGAATGGAAGCCACGGTTTCTCAAGGCAGAATTCCTATGAGGCGTTCTCGAGTGACAAAAAATGGAATACCAGGGTTTCGACTACGCCGAGAGACACCCGATGGTATTCCTGAACAAGTAAAGTATTGCTTTAAGGTTTGAGCCTACCGGAAGGCACTGGTGCAGTTCCTGGATTGGCATGCGGTCCGCGGCGCTGAACTCGCCAAATATGCGCCGACTTTATTGACGTGAGGCGCCCCTTCTGCCATTCTGTGAAAAATCACAACTCGCAGCGCCATGGAGAGAGAGAAGATGAAAGAACGCACAGTGGCAGTCGTGGGACTCGGCTATGTCGGCCTGCCTATCGCCGTTGCCTTCGGTAAATATGGCCGAACGATCGGCTTCGACATCAACAAGGCGAAGATCGAGGAATTGCAGAAGGGGTTCGACCGCACGGGGGAGGTCTCGGCCGCGGATTTGAAATCCTCCCAGGTGTTGTACACGGCAGACCCACCGGCGCTCAAGAATGCCGATTTCATC
>JBKPKC010000184.1:0-3536 GCA_046765595.1 Nitrospirota bacterium | reverse complement strand
CGACGTTGCCCGAAAACTGCTCCAGCAATTGCTCAACGTAGCGTACCCCGATGCGGATGTTGGTCTCTTGATCAAAAAGATCTTCGCGTCCAACGGCGGGAAGCCCAACCCGCTGGGCAACCGTATTGGCCGTTGCCGGCATGACCTGCATCAAGCCGATGGCGCCGACCCGTGAAACCGCCTTGACGTCATATTGACTCTCTTCGCGGATGATGGCGGCGATCAGATAGGGATCGACGCCTTTCGCCCCCTGGAGTTTGATTGTCGGCAGCAACCCGGTCGGGTACGCCACGTTCCAGAGCGACGGAGCGAATGTCCCGCCGGTGCGTTCCAATTGGTCCCTGAACCGCGCCCGCGCCAAACGCAGTGCCTGATGGTAGGCGCCGACCTCGTTCAGCATCGTCGACAATGCGACCAGCGCATCGGGATCCCGGCTATATCGCTCTGTCAACCAGGCAACTTCCTGCGCCGCGTCGGCATCCAGTCCCAAGGTCCGAAGTTCGACCGCCCGACGGTACGCGGTCTGCTGAGCGATGTCCGCGCGTGTGACGACCGTCGTTGTCCCTCCGTCTTTCGTTAGCTCTGGAGACACCATAGTCGCCTCGAGCGGCGCCTCCGGGTCGGGCAAACCCTTCATACGCTCCCGGGCGAGCTGACAATAATAGGTAAAGCGATGCCGCTGGCAGAGTTTCTTGTAATGCTCCTGCGCCTCGGAGTGCTGTTGTTGCTCAGCGGCCCGGCCCATCCAGTACAGCGCTTGAGGCTCGAACTCGCTGTCATGCTGTTCGGCGAGCGCCCTCAAACTTTCACCGGCCTCTCGATAGCGTCCAGTTCGATAATAAATCCAGCCCGTCCGCCATTGACCTTCCGCCCGCTGCGCCGCCGGCTCGCCGTTCTTGGCCACCTGCTGATACTTCACAACGGCGTCGTCGTATTGTTTCTGGTCTTCGAGCCACATGCCGACGAACAACGTAATCTGCCCCTTCTGTTCCGCAGACAAGGACGTCGACGGCAGGGCTCGCGCCGCTTCCAAGAGCTTGTCCCCCTGTCCCTGGCGCAAATAGACGCGCGCCAACCATACTGCCGCCTCATGCGATTCGGCCCCCCCTTCTTTTGCCAAGGCGCGAAACGTTTCTCGCGCCTGATCGTATTGCTTGAGCCGCACCTGGGCGATTCCCAACTTGAGCTTGGCTTCTGCCCGCCGGGACGACTGCGGATCAGCGGCGAGAAATTTTTTGAGCTCCTCGATCGCCTCGGCATGAAATGCCTGGCCCAGGAAAGCCTGCGCTCGCGTCAGCCGGTCGGACGATTGCACGACCCACGTTTCGCCGCCCAGATTGGACGACAACAGCGCTTCCGCCTCCTTTGCCTCCGGCGCATAGGGAAACCGCACCCAGAGCTGCTGCAGCAACTCGCGTCCGTCGGCAATGTTGTTGTCGCGCAGCCTGCACGCCGCCCGCCTCAGGTAGGCCTGCGGAGCACTCACGTCCTTGTCGTTCATGGCGAGCGCCTTGGTGAACCAAGTCGTGGCCTCCTGACAGGCCGTCGCTTGATACCAGGCTTCCCCGGTTTTGTAGGCCGCCTTCACCTGGATGTTCGAATCGGGCGAAGCCATGGGGATGCTTTCCAACAGAACCGCCGCTTCCTTCGACTCACCGAGATTCAACTGCGCCTGCGCAATCCACAAACGGATGTAATCATCGAGCACGGGGAAATCGCGCTGCGCGGTTCGGAGCAATGGGATTGCCGAGGCAGGATTCCGATCGATCGACAGCACACCAGACAGGAGGCCCGCCCGCTTGCTCCACACGGTGTCTGGGAACCGATCACTCACGCGTTGAAGACGCTCAAGCTTGAGCGTCAACACCTGCTCCTTGGTCATGCCTTTCCCAAGACGCTCCTTGGGAAGCACGGCCGCTTGAAAACAGACTTCCGGCTGATCGCAGCCGTCAGGTTCGCTTGAGAGAGCGGCAGGCCCGGTCAGGCCGCCGAGCAGGAGCAGCAGACTGCAGGCACACAACCGCATCACGGTAAGCAGCACTCGCGACCTCGCAGGCCTTGGTAGCTCTACCATATATAACAGTGTCGATCAGTCCTTGCCAGCAGAGCGCGCCGATGTGATAGGCTGCCGGGATGCAGGGCGCAAACAAGTCGCTTTCTCACTCCAAGCTTAATCTCCTCTCCCTCAGCGAGCCAGAAATGGCGGCGCTGGTCGCCTCGTTCGGTTGGGCTCCCTACCGGACCGGACAGATCCTTCGTTGGGTGTATCAGCGCCGGGCACGGACGATCGGCGAAATGACGGATCTGAGCCAGGCCGACCGCGGAACGCTGAACGCCCGCGCCTGCATCGCGAGGACGCCTGGCTGCCTGGTTTTCCGCTCGGCAGACGACACCAGAAAGCTGATCTTGACGCTCGAAGACGGACTCGAGGTGGAAGCGGTGCTCATCCCTGACCAGGACCGGCTTACGCTCTGCCTCTCCACGCAAGTGGGCTGCACGCTGGACTGCGGCTTTTGTCTCACCGGAACGATGGGACTGAAACGGAATCTCAAACCGCACGAGATCATCGAGCAGGTGTTGGCCGGACAAGATCAACTCGACCCCGGTGAACGATTGTCGAACATGGTATTCATGGGGATGGGAGAGCCACTGGCGAATCTTAACGCCGTGTCGGAAGCGATCCGCCGGCTGACGAACAGGCAATGGGGGCTCGGATGGTCACCCCGCCGCATGACGGTGTCCACGGCAGGTCTGGCCTCCCGTCTAAAGGACGTGGCGCCGCTGGGCGTGAACCTTGCCGTCTCGCTGAACGCCACAACGGAGGAGCAGCGCGCCCGGCTCATGCCGGCCGTCAGCGGGATGGCATCCCTTGACGCGTTGCTGCTCGCCTGCCGCCGCTATCCCTTGGCGCCGGGCCGGCGGCTGACGTTTGAGTATGTCCTGCTCGCAGGCGTGAACGACCGCGAGGCCGATGCGACGCGGCTGGTCAAACTTATTCGCGGCATCTCGTGTAAGGTCAATTTGATCCCGTTCAATCCGTTTCCCGGCAGTGCGTTTCGCCGGCCCTCCGATCAGGACGTCCTGGCATTTCAATCGATCGTGCGAGATGCCGGCATCGACGTGTTCATTCGAAAAAGTCGCGGCCGCGATGTGCTGGGCGCTTGCGGACAGCTCGGGAATCTTCCTGATTCTGCCCGCCGAACCTTGACACAAATTGAATCACGTTGTTAGCATGCAGCGGGCCGTTCCTCACCACCCAATCATGACCAGCTTGCGCTCCCGACTCAGCCGCGTCTCCTGGCTACCGATCCTTCTTGCACTCTGGTGTTCGTCCGTCCAATCCGGCGCCGCCGCCGACCCTCACGAGCATATCCTGTCCAACGGCATGAAGGTGTTGCTGGTCGAGGTCCCGAAAGCGCCAGTCGCCACCGTTCAGGTCTGGTATAAGGTCGGTTCCCGCAACGAAGTGATGGGTCGCGCCGGGCTGTCGCACATGCTCGAGCATATGATGTTCAAGGGAACGGCCAAGTATCCCA
>JBKPKC010000183.1:0-2542 GCA_046765595.1 Nitrospirota bacterium | reverse complement strand
GTATTCGACAATTCCGACTCTTCCTTTGTCGTATCCGCGCTCTTTAATTTCATTGACGATGGCGGTAAGCACATTCGGCGTGCCGACGATGACATTGCGGACCGCCGTACGCGACAACATGCCGCCTGTCAATGAATGGCCCGGGCGCACAATGATCGATGGGTCGCCTTCTTTGGGGAAAAAACAATAGTTGGCCATCTCCGCTTTGCCCACCATGTTGGTGACATAGCGAAAGTTAAACCACAGCCGGCCGTATGCCGCCGAACCGCCGATAATAAGCAAACAGTCGAGTCTTACGTCGCTCATCATTTTGCGGATGTTGGCGTAGCGTCGCTGGTATTCGGCGGGCGAGAAGCGCGGATAGGGAAACCGCTTGTGCATGCGTTCGAGTTCTTCCTCGTCGAGTAACATCAGCGTCTCTGACCTGTAAGCATGAATGCCGCTTAGGTAGCCGGCCTACCATCATTGAGTTCTTATGGGCGTCCGGCCCGACGAAAAGAAACACGCGGCGCGCACAGCCATCATTTGGCTTCCCCTCCCAAACGCTTACACAACCCGACGTCGACAACGTCATCACTTTTGATTTGAGCTGCTTTGGCATTGATGCCGAGCTCGGCCATGAGTTTCACAATGGCCCGGACACCGGTCAATGTCGGACAGATATTTCGCGGTAATTCTTCGACCAGCTGATTATAAGCCGGCTCAGCGCGCTCGAAATTGGTCAACCTGAGATTGCGGGTGATTATCTGCAGTACCCTCCGCTTATTTTCAGGGTTCCGGATGAAATTAATACTATCCAGTGTGGCGCGTGCGACGCCTTCAATCCGCGGAATGTTCGTGCGCAGCATTTTGCGGGTGGTCACCATGCCGCTGGCCTGGAATGGGATGTTAAGCTTGCCCATATCGAGCAGCACGGCATATCCATCCCCATGAAGGTTCTGCGCCATCTCCGGCGCCAGCAATGTCGCCTGCACGCTACCGGATTGCAGCGCGGCGACACGCACCGGCTCCTCGCCGGTGAGCAGCAAGGTAATATTATCGCGGCGCGGGTTGAGACCTAAGTGTTCCAAGGAGACATGTGCACCCAAAGAGGCGAGACCGGCCATGCTCGCCCCTATGGCGACCTTTTTACCCTTCAGGTCTTCAGCGCGCTTGATGCTCGGATGAACGACTAACTGATAACGTACGCTGTTCTGATTGCCCATGAACATCACAAGGTCGCCACCGGCAGCCATGGCATTGACAACATGCGTCGGTCCGATGAGACCGACCTGCACCTCACCCGCTAGCATCGCTTGCGCCGCACGGCTGGCGATAATAAACACCGGTTCAACTTCGATCTTGTGTCTGGAGAAAAATCCCTGCTCGCGCGCAATCCAGGTCGCTGTCATATAGGCATTAACAGCGCCGTACGCAAACACTACCTTCGCGGCGTTATCGGCGGCGCCGGCACGACCGATCAGCAAAACCGCAAACAACAGCACAAAGGGTAATATGCGGCGTGCCATCTGGTTACAGGTTGTACAACCTGATGCAGTTGTCCCAGAGAATTTTTTTCCTGCTCGTATCGCTGAGGCCGGGGATACCCAGAAACTCGTCTAACGCATGAGGAAAATGGGCATCGATGTGCGGGTAATCGGTGGATACAACGAGATTGTCGTCGCCGATTCGCTGCACCACGTCCGTGACGAGATATTCGTCGGGATCGACTGAGATAAAGCACTGCTTCAGAAAATAATCGCTCGGCTTGCGCGATAACGGCACGTCGGCCAGAGGTCCGTGCAGCTTCGCCCTCTCGTCCAAGCGATAGAGCAGCCATGGCAGCCAGGCGCAGTTACCTTCGAGAAATGCTACGCGCAGTGCGGGAAATTTCTCCAGAACGCCACCGGCGCAGAAACTGGCCACTGCTTGAATCAGTTCCACCGGGTTGCGCAGCGCTAGCGCCACGATGTTGGCATTGGGATGGCCGAAGAATTTATTGGCGACTTGATCCTGTTTGGGCCGCGCCGGTGGATGGAAGCACAGGGCGACGCCGAATTTCTCGATCTCCGCCCAGAGTGGATCGAAATACCCGTCATGAATGCGCTTGCCGTTAATCGGCTCCGGACACAGAGCCAAGCCGGCGACTCGCAGATCGTTTACTGCGCGGCGCACTTCGTCGATGGCGAGATCGACATCGTGCAGAGTGATCAACGCCGAGGCCTTGAGCCGCTGCGGGTTTTCTTTACAGAAATCCGCGATCCAGCTATTCCAGGCCTTACACAGATCGTTGGCGTACTCCGGCTCCAGAGTTTCGTCGCAGTGTAGAGGCGACGTGCGAAACAAAACAGCCAGATCGAGACCTTCGATGTCCATTGCCTGAAGCTGCGACACGGCGTCGTAATCGCGTGCGACAGCGAAGGTATAACGGTCCGCGACCTGTTTTTGACCGTGATCGATCACGTCGGTAATGGCGCGCAACCGCTCACCGCCGCCAATGGCAAATTCTACCCGGCCATGCATCCCGTTGCGTTGCGCTTTCGGAATGCGCTCACCCCATTTC
>JBKPKC010000182.1:0-9095 GCA_046765595.1 Nitrospirota bacterium | reverse complement strand
ACATGGAACAACGTCTCTGCGGCATCGAAAAATACCACTCGAACCGGTTGGCTCATCCGTGCATCCTTGTCCAGGGGGCGCATTTTGCGGTTGACGGAGAATAACTCAAAACCTTCCGCGCATCTATCCGCGGTTTTCTTGACAAAGAGTACCCCCCCTGCTAGCTTCGAAGTAGTTAATAAAATTGGAGACTTCAGTGGCGTCTACCATCTTTGTCATTGACAGCAGTCCGGCGGTTCGACGCATGGTCGAACAGATTTCGACACCGGCAGGATATGACGTGATCGGCTTTCAGGACGGACCTGCAGCGTTGGAAGCCGCGCGGAGGATGAGTCCGACGCTCATCATCACCGACTATCACCTGGACAATATGACGTTCTCGGGCTTCTGCAAAGAGGTCCACAAGCTCGACAATCTGAGCGACACCTACATCATCGCGTTGACCGGCGCGAGCGATAAGCTCGAGGACTCGCATCTGAAGACACTCGGCGTGAAGGCATTCCTTAAGAAGCCGTTCCAGTCCGAGCATCTCCTGGATTTGATCAAAGATCTCAATCAGGGGAAGGCGGCTAAAAACGGTGGGAAAAAGAAGCGGTCATGGCCGCCCACGTCCAGTGCGACCGACTCCGACGACGATCTGGTCGCCGAGACGACCGGGCAGGACGAGGAAGTGGAAGTGACGATCCCCTTCCCGGCGCAAAGCAAGGCGCCGGAGAAAAAAGCAGCCCCCGTAACCGCCGAACCGGCACCGGCGGCATCCCCGGGCGCAGCCGAACCGGAAGAGACCATGAAAGGCCTCTTCGGACAACTCCTGCAATCCATGTCCGGAAAGACGGAAAAAAAGATCGCGGAGATGCTCCCGCAGATGGTGAGTACCAAGCTCGACGCGCATGTCGCCGGCGCAGTCGAAGCCGAAGTGCGTCAGCAACTCGGCGCCGCGATGTCACAGGAACGGCTGGCCGAGGTCCTCGAGCCGCTGTTGGCGAAAGTGTTGCCGAAAATCTTCACGAGCCAGATGGCCGTGCTCGAGCCGATCATCCGCCACAGCATCGTTGAAATCGCGAGCCCCCTGATCAACGAGCATGTCGAACGGATGGTGCGCGACCAAGCCGATACCGTCAAAGCGTCATTGCCGGAAGCCGTTCGTCAGCATCTCCAATCGATGCGAGACGAGGTCCACGAGCAACTCAAGCAGGTGGCGTCGGAGCAGACCGAAATGATTGCCGCCGACGTCGTCCAGGTCGTGGCCAAGGAGCAGATTCAGGCGAGCGTGCAGAAATTGGTTCCCTCCATCGTCGAAGAACAGATCAAGGCCGAGATCCGCAGACTCACAGAAGCCGCCTAAGGGCGCTTCTAGCCTTTCTTGCCCTTCTTGCCTCCGCGCCGGGCTTTCGCCAACGCCTTCATGCGTGTGACGTTCTTGCGGTGCTTCTTCCTGGTCTTCCGGTCCTTGTCCCGTCCTGTGGCCATAAGGTCTCCTTCAAAAGGTGAAAAGGTGGCGCTGGTATAACACAAGCCTGCCCGCCTCTCAAGGAATCGGATCGTCCCACATGCACAGATCGCGTGCTGCCATGTTGTCTTGAGGGGTCCTCAGGCGCATGTTAAGATGCCACGCGTTTTCTGCGCACGTGGACCATGAGCACCCTCCGCCTCGACAAAACCTACGATCCCAAATCCGTCGAATCCCGCTGGTACCGCGTCTGGACCGAACGGGGGTACTTTCATGCCTCGACCTCTCATCCCGGCCAACCCTACAGTATCGTGATCCCTCCGCCGAACGTCACCGGCTCACTGCACGTCGGCCATGCCCTGAACCACTCGCTACAAGACATCTTGATCCGCTGGCGGCGCATGCAGGGACGCAACACCCTCTGGCTGCCGGGGACGGATCACGCCGGCATCGCGACGCAAAACGTCGTTGAAAAGCAGTTGCTGAACGAAGGCCTCTCGCGCGAGGCGCTCGGGCGTGAGCGGTTTATCGAACGGGTATGGCAATGGAAAGCGTCCTCCGGCAACACCATCGTCGAGCAGCAGAAGCAGTTGGGGGAATCCTGCGACTGGGACCGCCTGCGTTTCACCATGGACGAAGGGCTGTCCAAAGCCGTCGTCGAGGTGTTCGTCCGCCTCTTTGAGGACGGTTTGATCTACCGCGGGGAACGGCTGATCAACTGGTGTCCGCGATGCCTGACGGCGCTCTCCGACATCGAAGTCGAGCATGAGGAGGTCAAAGGCAAACTGTTCCACATCCGCTATCCGCTGGCCGACCATCCAAGCGTGTCGCTGGTGGTCGCGACCACCAGACCCGAAACAATGCTGGGCGATGCGGCGGTCGCCGTGCATCCGGATGATCCACGCTACCGTCACCTCATCGGGAAGAAGATTCGCCTGCCGCTGACCAATCGGGAAATTCCGATCGTCGGCGACGCAATGCTCGTCGACCTGGAGTTCGGAACGGGCGCGGTCAAGATTACGCCGGCGCATGACTTCAACGACTATGAAGCCGGCGAACGGCATCAACTCCCCCGGCTATCAATCTTCGACCACCAGGCGCGGCTCGATCCGGCCTCGCTCGCCTCGGCGGGCGTCGAAAAAGACATCACCGCCGCCGTCGGGGGTCTTCCTGTGCCAAAAGCCAGGCCGCAGATCGAGCAGGCGCTGAAAGACCGCGGTCTGCTCGTCAAAGTCGAAGATCACAAGATGGCGCTTGGAAAATGCTACCGGTGCAAAACCGTCGTAGAACCCTATCTCTCACCCCAATGGTTCGTGGATATCCAACCGTTGGCCGAACCGGCAATCCGCGCCGTGGAGGACGGCCGCATCAGGATCATCCCCGAGGTCTGGGTCAACAATTATCTCGGCTGGATGCGGGACATCAAAGACTGGTGCATCTCCCGTCAAATCTGGTGGGGGCACCAGATTCCGGCCTGGTACTGTGAGCGGTGCAACGAACGGTTTATCCATAGGCAGACATCGACGGATGCGACGGGAGCCACCATCACCCGCGTTACCCTGCTCCAAGGAGCGACGCCGGTCGTCGCGCGGTCTGCGCCGACGGTCTGTCCTCAATGCGGCGGCCAGCAATGGCTTCGGGATCCGGACGTGCTGGACACTTGGTTTTCGTCCGGTCTGTGGCCGTTCTCAACGCTGGGATGGCCCGAACAGACGCCCGAGCTGAAAACGTATTATCCGACGTCCACGCTGGTCACCGGCCTCGACATCCTGTTTTTTTGGGTCGCTCGCATGATCATGTTCGGGCTGAAATTCATGTCCGACGTCCCCTTCCACGACGTCTATATCCATGCCCTGGTACGGGACGCCGAAGGCCAGAAGATGAGCAAATCGAAAGGGAACATCATCGATCCGCTGCACGTTATGGATCAGTTCGGCACGGACGCGCTGCGCTTCACCCTGGCGTCGATGGCATCACCCGGCCGGGACGTGAAGCTCGCGGACGAACGCATCGAAGGGTATCGGAACTTCGCCAACAAGATCTGGAACGCGGCACGCTTCAGCCTCATGTATCTCGAGGGCCCGCGCACGCCGAAGCCGCTCGCGGAACGGCCGTTTGCCGACCGATGGATCGTCAGCCGCCTCAACAACACCATTCGAACTGTGACATCCGAACTGGACACCTACCGGTTCGATCGTGCGGCAAACGCGCTGTACCATTTTATCTGGCACGAATACTGTGACTGGTATCTGGAACTGATCAAGCCGGCGCTTCAGAATCCGGCACACCCGGACGGCCCCGCGACTCGGCAAACGGTGATCGACACACTGGAAACCACGATGCGGCTGCTGCATCCCTTCATGCCGTTCATCACCGAAGAAATCTGGCAGACCATCCCGCACGAGGGCGACAGCATCGTCATTCAACGCTATCCCGTGCCTGAGCACACCTGGGACGCACCGGACGCCGAGCAGCAGTTTCTGTTGCTCGAGCAAGCCGTAAGCCTTGTCCGCACTGGACGCGTGTTGTTGAATTGTCCGCCAGGACAGCAGATTGAATTCGGGGTCTCCCACGAGGACGCTGATAAACAGCGGCAGCTCCGGCAGTTCGAGCCTCATCTCGCCCATTTAAGCCGGGGAATTCCCGACATCACGCCTCAGACCGGCTGGCGGAGCGCACAACGTTTGCGGCTGGTGGCAGAGGGCTTGACCATCGGGCTGATCGTCTCCGGAGACGTCGACCTCAAGAAAGCGCTGGACCGACTGGTGAAACAGCGCGAAGAGCAGGAGAAGGATATGGCCCGGCTGAGCGGCAAACTCGACAATCCGGAGTTCGTCGCCAAAGCGCCGGCCGAGGTCCTCACCGAGCATCGTGCACGCCTGCGCGGTCTCCAGAATGATCAAGCGATGCTCGTCAGCAGCGAACAACAGCTCCGCGCCCTGCTCCGGGCCTGATGATGGCCGTCCTCCCCGCCGCTGACATCCGACGTGCCGTCCGCCTGGGACTGGAAGAAGACGCGGCGCAAGGCGACGTCACGACGTCGGCGCTGTTCTCGGCCCCAGTGCCGGCCTCCGGACGCATCGTCGCCCAACAGGAGCTGATCGTCGCCGGAATGGCGCCCGCCGTCCAAACCTTCCTCGCGGTAAACCCCTCCCTGATCTTGACGGTCCTCAAAAAGGACGGCTCACGGGCGGCGAACGGCGACACGCTGTTGCGCGTCGAAGGAGACGGCCGATCCATCCTGACGGCGGAGCGAGTCGCGCTCAACTTCCTCCAGCATCTTTCGGGTATTGCCACGCTCACGAGCCGATTCTGTCGCGCCGTGCGCGGTTACCGCGTCGAGATCCTCGACACAAGGAAGACTCTTCCCGGGTGGCGGGCGATACAAAAATGGGCGGTGGCGCTCGGCGGTGGAACCAATCACCGGCGCTCCCTCGCCGACGGCCTGCTCATCAAGGACAATCATCTCAGCCTGCTCTCTCAGCGCGACTCGGTTCGGCATGCCTGCCGTGTGGCCAAGAGCCGCGGCCAAGGCGGAATGCCGGTCATTGTCGAAGTGGAATCACTCTCAGAAGTGAAGCAAGCCCTGGCCGGGCAGGTGGATATCATCCTTCTGGACAACATGACGCCCGCCATGGTCAAGACGGCTGTGCGCCTGATCAAGAGACGCGCGCTGGTCGAGGTGTCCGGCGGCGTCACCTTGAAGAATGTTCGCGCCATGGCGGCGGCGGGTCCGGACAGGATTTCGATCGGTGCACTCACCCATTCGGCTCCTGCAGCGGCGATGACGCTGGAAGTCGAACGGGCTGATTCAATGAAGAAGAGGCATCGCTGAACGATGCACTCTGCGTTGCCGCTGGATGTCCAGGCAATCCGTCGCCATCTCTTGAGCCGGGATCTAGGTCGCCGCATCGAGCTGCATCAGCGCGTGGCATCGACGAACCACGAAGCAGTCGCTTTGGCGCAGGCCGGTGCAGAACACGGAACCCTTGTGGTGGCCGATGCCCAAACGGCAGGACGCGGCCGTATGGCCAGGACGTGGTTCTCGCCGCCGGGCCTCAATATCTACGCGTCGCTTGTCATCCGGATTCCCATCGAAGCCGCACGGCTGCCTGCGTGGCTGTCATGGTTGCCGCTCATGGCCGCCTTGGCGGCAGCGGAAGCGATTGAGGCCATGAAGCCGGCGGGCATCGGCGTGAAGTGGCCCAATGATCTCTTGATCGGCGATCGCAAAGTCGGAGGGATCCTCTGCGAAAGTGCAACAGCATCCGGAATCGGACCGTATCAAGTCATCGGCATCGGTATCAACGTGAACGGCGCCCGGAGAGAATTTCCTGACGACCTGCGCGACACGGCGACGACCCTCCAAGAGGAGACTGGAGGCGACACCGATCGCAACCGGCTGATCGCGCAGTGGCTGTATGAACTGGAATCCTGTCTGGACGATTTTCTTGCCCGAGGTTCAATGGGCATCGCTCAAGCCTACCGCCGCCGCTGCGCCACGATCGGGAAAACAGTCAAGGCCGTGCTGGCTGACGGCGACGCCTGCATCGGGCTGGCAGCGGGCATCGGCGAGGACGGCTCGTTGACGATCAACGAACGGTCGTCGGCAAATTCCGCCGGCGCGGTTCGGCAGGTTCGCGCCGCGGACATCATTCACGTGCGATGAGGCATTCGATGGCAAAATCAGCATCAACCCCGTAAAATACGCTCATGCTGCTCGTGGTCGATATCGGCAATACCAACGTCGTGTTCGGCGTCTATGACGGATCGGTACTCAAAGGCCATTGGCGCCTTGCCACTGATGCGAAGACCACCGCCGACGAGTACGGCATCCTCTTTACGAACTTGCTCTCCGCGGCGGGCATCGTGCCCGGCCAGACCACCGGCGCCATCATGTCGAGCGTCGTCCCGACGCTAACGGCGACGTTTGAGACACTCGTCGAGCAATACTTTCGTCAGCGGCCGTTGATCGTGACCTCGGAATCGGACACCGGTCTGACCATCCGCTATCCCAATCCCAGGGAAATCGGCAGCGACCGGCTCGTCAATGCCGCCGCCGCGTTCCATAAGTACCGTCGCGACCTGATCATTGTAGACTTCGGCACCGCGACAACCTTCTGCGCGGTCACCAAAGAAGCGGAATATCTTGGCGGTGTCATCGCGCCGGGTCTCGGCATCTCGGCCGAAGCCTTATTTGCCCGCGCCGCGAAGCTCTCGAAGGTCGAGCTGACCAGGCCCAAGACGGTCATTGGGACGGACACTGGAAGCAGCATTCAATCCGGTTTACTCTTCGGATATGCCGGATTGGTCGACACGCTGGTGAGGCGGATCGAACAGGAGCTCGGCCGCACCACCTACGTCATCGCCACCGGTGGATTAAGCCGTGTCATCGCCGCGGAAACGGCTTCGATCCAGGCAATCGAACCTCTGCTCACGCTCGAAGGCTTGGAACTCATGTATCGCCTGGCCAGAGGATCCTCTCCCGCCGGTATGTGGGTGTAATTTCCTCTATAACTAATTAATTTTGCGGGCTGCTGTTGACTTATTGCCTCCGGTGACTTATCTCGCCTCAATAACAGGACAGATCGTGGCAGACGAAGAGTTAAACCCCAATACATTCGACAACTTAGATCCTGACTCTGGTGAGTTTGGTGCCTGCTCCTCAAAGGCCCAGGCAGACGAGCCGACGGCCAGGGTTGAGGAGTTCAAGTCATTGAACGACAAGTACCTCCGTCTGGCCGCCGAGTTCGACAATTATAAGCGGCTTGCCCAGCGTGATCAGCGGGACCAAATCCGGTTCGGCAACGAACAGCTGCTGAAGGAGCTGCTGCCCGTCGTGGACAATTTGGAGCGGGCGATCAAGGCTGCACAGGGCAGTAAATCGACTGACGGGCTGGTTCAGGGTGTCGATCTCACGCTGAAACAGCTGCAAAGTGTCCTTGGGAAATTCGGCGTCCAGTCAATCCCGACGATGGGACAGCCGTTCGATCCCTCCGGTCATCAGGCTGTCGCGACGGTGCCTTCGGCACAGGTCCCCGACCAGCACGTCGTAGAAGAATTCCAACGGGGATACCGGCTGCATGACCGGATTCTCAGACCCGCCATGGTGACGGTGTCATCTGGCGCGGAGGCAGGTTCGACTGAAGGAGACGACGCAAATTGAACAAGCAGAGATTCCAGGCTGTTCAAAAAGATCGCCAGCGCGGAGCAGCCGTACAACGCTGGGGGGCTTTTTCAACAGCCTGCGATCAGGAAGGAGCACATCATGGGTAAAGTGATCGGCATCGATTTAGGCACGACCAATTCCTGCGTCGCCGTCATGAGCGGCGGCGATCCGGTGGTGATTGCCAACGCAGAAGGCGCCCGCACGACTCCATCGGTCGTCGCCATCACGGACAAGGGGGAGCGGCTCGTCGGCCAAATCGCCAAGCGGCAGGCCATTACGAATCCGGAGAACACGATTTTCTCCGTGAAACGTCTGATGGGCCGGAAGTTCCGCAGTAAAGAAGTCCAAGAAGCCCTCAAGCGCCTGCCCTACAAGGTCGTCGAAGCCGACAACGGTGACGCCCATGTGGAGCTGCGGGGGAAACGCTATAGCCCACCGGAAATCTCCGCGATGATTCTGCAGAAAATGCGGCAAACGGCGGAAGACTACCTCGGCGAGAAGGTGACGGAAGCGGTGGTCACCGTGCCCGCCTATTTCGACGACAGTCAGCGTCAGGCGACGAAAGATGCCGGCCAGATTGCCGGACTGAACGTGCTGCGCATCATCAACGAACCGACGGCCGCGTCGTTGGCGTACGGCCTCGACAAGAAAAAAGACGAGCGGATTTCGGTCTACGACCTCGGTGGAGGAACCTTCGACGTCTCCGTCCTGGAAATCGGTGAAGGGGTGTTCGAAGTCAAATCCACGAACGGAGATACTTATCTCGGCGGCGACGACTTCGACCTCCGCATCATGGATTGGCTCGTCGACGAATTCAAAAAGGATCAGGGCATCGATCTCCGCAAGGACCGCATGGCCCTTCAGCGGCTGAAGGAAGCGGCCGAACGGGCGAAGATCGAGTTGTCCTCCTCACAGGAAACGGAGATCAATCTGCCGTTCATTACGGCGGACGCCAGTGGTCCGAAGCACATGGTCATCAAGCTCACGCGTTCGCGGCTGGAACAACTGGTCGACGACTTGATCCAGAAAACCGTCGAACCCTGCCGGAAAGCCCTGACCGACGCCAGCGTGTCGGCGCGCGACATCAATGAAGTCGTGTTGGTCGGCGGCATGACCCGAATGCCCAAGGTCATCCATGTCGTGAAAGACTTCTTCGGCAAGGAACCGCACCGGGGCGTGAATCCCGACGAGGTGGTCGCCATCGGGGCGGCCATTCAAGGCGGCGTGCTCAAGGGCGACGTGAAGGACGTGCTTCTGCTTGACGTCACACCGTTATCCCTCGGGATCGAGACGCTCGGCGGCGTCTTCACGAAGCTCATCGAGCGCAATACGACCGTGCCGACGAAAAAGAGCCAGGTCTTCTCGACGGCGGCCGACAACCAAACCGCCGTGACGATCCGGGTCTTCCAAGGCGAACGGGAAATGGCCAACGACAACAAGCTCCTCGGGCAATTCGATCTCGTCGGCATTCCGCCG
>JBKPKC010000181.1:0-3198 GCA_046765595.1 Nitrospirota bacterium | reverse complement strand
GTATTTATGTGGTATTGGAGAAGATTTTGAAGCC
The DNA here is from genome assembly GCA_046765595.1 of Nitrospirota bacterium. Lineage (GTDB taxonomy): Bacteria > Nitrospirota > Nitrospiria > Nitrospirales > Nitrospiraceae > Nitrospira_C. The sequence continues at coordinate 3,164 of JBKPKC010000181.1, read as the reverse complement.
CTGTCCAGGCAGGGTTCCCTAAGTTGCCGTTGCCAAAAGTTAAGGAAGTTTGTCCAGCTACTGCACCTGGTGATGGATTATTTCCATTCGCCATCTGATTTATGATGTTGACCATTTTGTTGTTATTGAATGGCGACTGATCGTAGGTGGTCCATCCCGCGCAGCTTTGCGGCTGCCCGTTGGTCGGAGAAAACTGAATCGTATCCCCGCAGCCGAATCCGGAGCTGAAATAGTATTCAGAGATCCCAAATGGCGCATCCATGGTAGCGGGGGGAGCCGCATTGATCGGGCCCAAATTGGCCACCGCTAAGGCATTCACATTCACACTGGACATTCCGACGACGTTTGCCATGAAGGTACTAATCGGTCCATTGGCGGTGGAGTCACGTCTGGCAATGACACGGACCGCTGTCGGAGTTGCTGTTGTCGGGGCAAAGGTCCTTGTCGAAGGATTCCAAGTTCCAATCGAAATGTCGCCTGCGTTCAAGGTGATCGGGACACCGGCAGCCGAGTTGGCAACTGCCGTTGCCTGAGCCGCCGCGACGATCGTCGCTTGGGCCGCCCCTGTGAGCACATATGTTTGCTGCGCGGCTGGGCTCATGCCCTGGTAGATGATCGCAAGTGCGCGGTCGCCGGCCAAGGCTGCAGCGTCCGAGACATTCTGTAACTCGTTTCTCGCGACGAGCGCATGGCCGATATCGATCGCGGCAGCGCCCATGGCCAATAGAACAACCATCATGATCGAGACCATGACAGCGGCAGCGCCCCGCGAGTCCGTGAGGCGAGCCATTGCATTGTTCCCCATTTGTTCATTCATGACGCATCACCGTTTGTGTATTGATAATCAACGGATTGGGTATGCCGACAACAGCTGGGATCCATGGAATGAGGAAAAAATACTGATATTGCGCAGTGACGGTTAGTGTAGCAGGATTCGCCCCACCGGCCCCGACCGCCGTAAACGTGACGTTGGCAGGATTGATTCCCGTATTCAGAAGGTAATTGTTGGATATCGTTGTGATTGCTCCTGCCGTCATCTTGGGAGGCCCTTGAGTAATCCCTGCTCTTGCCCCTTCTCGGGTCGCGTTCGTTACGAGCTCACGCCCGTACATCATCATGCCGAATTCGATAATCGCGAAGAGAATCGTCAAGAGGACAGGGAGCAGGAGCGCAAACTCTGCAGCGACTGCGCCGTGCTCATTCTGATGTTTCATTGCTGCCATCCTCCTGATTCTACTTCGTTTTCACACCGCTCGAGACGATCGACCGGTCGAAGTCTGTTTCAGGTTTTTCAAATCCCTTTCGATAGGCCTCCATGGCAGTGGCATTGACTCTGCCGTCTTGGCCTTCGACAGGATCAAGTCTTTCACCAGCCGCGGGATCCAAGACTTGTTTCGCCCGCATCTCCTGATAGGCCATGCCCCAGTTGGGGCTAATGCTTGCGTTAGAACAGGCCCCGAGCGACAGCGCGATACCGATGACTGCGACCGCCATGCGTATGGTTCTCATTGACATCTCCTTCAACTTGCCAGTGATGTTGATCCTTGACCTTACGGAACGATATGTCCGACTTGCCCTTCCATGGCGCGACCTCTCGTGACGCGATTGGACAGCACCTCAGCTGTTGGCGACTTATGCCCCGCTTTTCCGCCGAAGCCACCCTTCTCGGCATATCCCATCAAGTAAAACTCGAAGTCATTGGGTTCCTCGAAATAGTCAGTCGGCAATGTCTGAGCCGTCATGTCCAACGGCCTAACGAGATGCGCAGTGACAATGATCAAGAGTTCTGTTTCATTCTTTTGGAACGAGGTGCTCCTGAACAGCGCTCCGAGAATCGGAATATCACCGAGCCCGGGGTATTTATTGATGATTTCGCGAACATTATCCCTCATAAGCCCACCGATCGCGAAGCTTTGCCCATCCGCCATTTCAATGGTGGTCGTTGCACGCCGGGTTGTGATCGCAGGGACGACAAATCCTTGTGTCCGCAAGGCATTCTGGAAATCCAACTCTGAAACTTCCGGCGCGACACTGAGACTGATGTGCTTCCTGTCCACGACGTTCGGGGTGAAAACCAGGCCGACGCCGAATTTCTTAAATTGGATGGTGACCAGCCCGAATGCTTGAGGGACCGGAATCGGGAATTCACCGCCGGCGAGAAAAGCGGCTTCCTGACCATTCAAGGCCACCAACGTCGGTTTGGCGAGCACCTTGACAATGTTCTCCTGATGCAGGGCATCTACGAAACCCGACCACGTGATGTTGCCGGTCTGGAACTGAAAAGCACCGTTCACAGCTTGGGTCGCTTGATGGGATAGATTCAACGTGTTGGTCAACGGACCAATGAGACCACTGGGGAATGATCCACTGGTCACCCCAGAAAAGCTGTTCCCACCCAGCATCGTCGTCAACTGGTTCAACGCCGTCATACCGAATCCTTGAGGGGTCATGGCGGTTGCGTTGATGCCCAGTCGCTTCACCAATTCCCGATTCATCTCGGCCACCCGCACTTCGAGCATGACCTGTTGCACGCCGCCTACCTGCATCGAATTGATGACTTTTTTGGGCGCATAGGCTTCGGCAATGTTCATGGCTCGCGTAAGATTGCTGGCATTTGAGGCCGTACCAGACAATGTAATGTTGTCATGGCTGGACATGACCAATATGTTCTTCTCGTCTGGCATCGCCTTGTAGAGATTTTCCTTCAGACGAGTGAGGTCTGGTGTAATGACGACGTCATATACGCCCATCATTTTTCCGCTCTCGTTCCACAGCGTCAAATTGGTGACCCCACTGGTCTTGCCAGTGAGATAAATCTGTGTCGGGGATAGCACGACGGTATCGGCAACCTCCGGATTTGCCAGCGAAGCCCTCTTGATCGCGACAGGTAAATCTAGGACTCTGGATTTACCCACGGTCAAATCAAGTTTTTGAACATCACGGTGCTCAACCACACCGCTTGGCGGCGCAGTGGGTGGAGCTTCTTCCGCATGCGTTATAGGCACACCGAACATTCCAAGCGCGAACCCAAACGCTGCGATGACATCACGGTGTTTCATTGAGATGCTCCTTAACATCTTGTTGCGATTACATTGTTCCTTGGCATTAAAACTTGACTGCACCGACGGATGTTCCTTTAATCACTTCCACCGTCACGGTCTGAA
>JBKPKC010000180.1:0-3065 GCA_046765595.1 Nitrospirota bacterium | reverse complement strand
ACCTTGGGTCGATCGAGCGCCGCCGCAAGTGTGGTCCCTTCACGGATTTCGTCGACGGCGGCGCTCAGTGCGGCGGCGATATACCGGTTTGAGACGGCGCTCTTCGTGATATGGAGCGCCTCGACCAAAGGAGTGCCGCCGGCCAAAATGGTCCCCAGCGTACGGGTCAACTGAATGGTGTGGTGTTTGACGAAGATCGACCCGAGCACAGGAGACTGCAGCAGCAACCGGTCGACAGTCAGGCGGCCGTGAGGTGTCGCATAATAGGCGCGAGACGTCAGCAGCATAGCGACCGCCAACGCGAGGGCCGGCACGAGATAGATCCTCGCGGCGGAAGCCCCGTCGATCAGCAGCTGTGTGGCCACGGGCAAGGATTTCGCACTCTCCGCATACACGGAAATAAACGTCGGCATCACATAGCTGACGAGAAAGCCGATGACTCCAATGCCCGTCAACACCAGAAATCCCGGATAGGCGAGCGCCTTGGCGATCTTGTGCCGTAAGCCGATCATCAATTTCAGATAGGCGATGAACCGCTTCAGCACCTCCACCAAATTTCCGGACTGCTCTCCGGCGCGGACGGTCGCGATATACAGTTCCGAAAAATATCCTGTGTGCCGGCTGAGCGCTTCAGACGCCGAGGCGCCGCCTCGGATGTCCTGGCGGACCATGCGCAACGCCTGCTGAAAGCCCTCATGCCGTGTGCGCTCAATCAGCAAATCCCACACGCGAAGGACGGGAAGACCTGCTTTGACCAACGCCAGCAATTCCTGGTTAAAAATTAAAAACTCGCCGAGCGGAAGCCCGCGGAAGGCGCTGAGCTCAAAGACCGGACGAGCCGGAGCCAGGCCTCGACGCTTCAGTTGAAAAATGAGGAGGCCCTGGCTTTCCAGCTTCGCCCGAACGAGGGACTCCTCGTCGCCTTCGATCTGGCCCTCGAGTGTCGATCCGTCGGGCCGCGCCACTCTGTACGCGAAGACAGCCATGGATAGGTCTATAAGTGATCTGGGATGAACCGCTGCCGGTCTATCGGCTGGTCTCCGCCGAGGGCTCGGTCAGCGCGCGATTCTCCGAGAGCAACAAAACTTGGCCGACTTCGATTTGGTTGTCGGTCAAATGGTTGATGGCGCGTAGCCGATTGAGGCCGATCCGATGGGTGCGAGCCAGGCTCCACAAAGTATCGCCCGGCTTCACGATGATCTCTTTGATTGGGGTCACCCGACTCATAGCTGCGGCGGTGGCGGCCCGTTTACCCGGCAGCGAGTTGACCGCCGGGGTCGCGGCCGGCAAAGGCGTTCCAAACGACCACTGGTACGCCGCTCCGGTCGGTATCGGCGCGTCGGCCGGATCCATGATCGGCGGCCCTCCGGGCTTGGCGGCTTTCCTCTGCAACTGCCTCATCTGACCATGCAATTGGCTGCTGCTCCGGAACACGCGCTCGCGCTCCGCACGCGCCGCCAATAATTCTTCGCGCTGCACCTCGATGACGTGGCGCGCTTCGCTCACTCGCCGCTCGGCCTCGCGAACACGGCCCTCCAGCTGCGCACGCGCCACCTGCGCATCCGCCAACTCCTGACGCCGCGATTCGAGTTCGGCGCGCACTTCAGCGAGATTCCGCTGCGCATCGCGCACCTGGGTTCTCAGCGTATCGAGCGTCAGCTGCATATCGACGATTTCCGGTTCGACGATCGGCTCCAATTCGCCGCAGCCTGCGCCGGCGAGCCCCAGGACGACGATCATGCAGAGCCCCATCGCTCGTATGGCGGCGGCGCTGCGGTGCATGCAACGATTGCGGCGGTTACAGATGAGCGTCTGCATCATTACCAACGATTGTAGGGTGTCCCATTCGTGCCGACGAATTCCGAGCCCGAAAACACGTCGAAGATTCCGCCCTCCGTCACTTCGGTGATTTCCTGCCAGGTGGTTGCCGAATTCGTGAACGGGTCTTTCGGAATCGCGCGGAGATACCCGGCGCTGACCAGTGCCTGCAGCGAGGACGGATATTTCCCCTGATCGGCCCTGTGCTGGTCCAGCACATCACGTAACGTGAATAAATCCTGTCGCAATGCCGCCTCCCGCGCCTTGATCACCGACGCTTGGTAGCTCGGCGCAGCCAGGGTCGCCAGAATGCCGATGATCGAGACGACGATCAGGAGCTCGATCAGCGTAAAGCCCTTCGCACCTGCGAGACGGAACTTACCAATCGCGGTATTTGGTTCCATCCAACGCCGTTTCCTGGCTCGCCGTCATGACGTCGTAGACGTCGTCTCCGCACCAACTTATCGTGTTCGGCGCATCCTTATAGCAGCGGAACTGCCAATCCGCCTTCCCCGTGATCGGATCAAGCGGCAAGCTTCGCAGGTATCGTCTGATGGCCGTTCCCCGAACCGTGGCTTCTTCGCTCGTCAATTTCACGCCCAACAGCATGTCCAGCGACTTGGGATATCCGTAGATGCTCGTAACGTCCTTGCACGAGAGTTTGTTTTTCACGCACAACGGACCAATGAGGACCTCGCCGTCCCGGTTCCATTCCAGTTTGAACGTGTCGATGGCGGCCCGCATGATTCTCAAGTGCTGATGCAACTCGATTTCGTGGGCTCTCTTCGCAGAGACCCGAGTCAACGGAAGCGCCACGGACGCCAGCACCATCACGATTGTCAATGTGACGAGCAGTTCAAGGAGCGTGACTCCTGCTTCCCTCACCGCACCCTCACGATCCCTTTCCCGTCAGGCGGAGCGCCCGCCGCCAGTTCGCCGTTTGGATTGATCAGCGCGACGCGAATCGGCGACACCCCGGGGGCCTTTGCCGTAAATCTGGCCGTCACCTTTCTGCCGCCGGTCGACCCGTGCGGAGCGGACGCCTTTACCCGAAAGGCGACGAAGGCCTCGGCCACAATCGACGGAGCGGAGTCCCCCGGATCCATTTGGATGACATCGGCATCTGTCATGGCCCTAAAATTCAATACGTTGGAGTCGTACTGCAGCTGAAATATGCCGTTTTTGTCAGGCTGCAACCGCTCGTCGTGAATGGCGATCTTGACTTCCTTACCCACCTGGACCACGGC
>JBKPKC010000179.1:0-3295 GCA_046765595.1 Nitrospirota bacterium | reverse complement strand
ACCTGGGCCTTATAGCGAACCGCCTGACGTTTGAGCACGGCCAGGAACCCTTCCACCCCTTCCAGGATCAGATCCAGCGCCTCCTTCATCTGAATGGCAAGCGAAGTATCGACGATATCCGAGGAGGTCAATCCCATGTGTAAATATCGATGCTCCGGTCCGACGGTATCCGCCAACGATTCGAGGAACGCGATTACGTCGTGCTTGGTCACTTGTTCGATCTCGGCGATACGAGCCACGTTGATTTTCGCCTTGTTGCGGATTTTCGCGGCGGTTCCGCGGGGAGCTTGGCCCGCACGTTCGAACGCCGCCGTCGCCTGCAGCTCGACCTCAAGCCAGATCTCATATTTATGCTTGAGATCCCAGATGGCTATCATCCGCGGACGGGTGTAGCGGTCGATCATGCGACTCCTGGGTGGCTCATGCGTGACCTCCGCTCTTTTGCTGTCGAACGGCGTCTCGCCTCTTGCCTTCCAACTTCGCTTCGGTCGCCAGCACTTTATCCAGGATGCCGTTCACGAATTTGGCAGCCTCGTCGTCGCCGAAATCTTTGGCCAGCTCGATGGCTTCATTCACAGTCACCTTGGCGGGTATTTCGTCCAGCCAGAACAACTCGTACGCGCCGAGTCGGAGGATATTGCGGTCCACGATCTGCATGCGGCTCACTTTCCAGTTGATCGCATATTTGCCGATCAGCACGTCGAGATCCTTTTTATGCTCCAGCACGCCGTTGACCAGCTGCTCGGCGAACACCTTGACATCCTCGCTCACTTTGTACTGTTTCCAGAACTCGTCCAGCCAGAGGCCGGGCTTGCCGTGTATGTCGTATTGAAAGAGGACTTGGAGCGCCCGCTCACGAGACTGATGGCGAGATCCCATGATCAGACAGTACGCTTCCGTACCGGCCGCTTCGCCGCACCGTTCTTGACGGTCGTGTCCTTTGACGGAACGGTGCCCTCGCTGCCCCGTATCATGCGCATGACGGTCGCCATCTCGATCGCTGATCTTGCGGCCTCGCCCCCGCGATTGAATTTGGTCGGTTCCGCCCGTACGATCGCCTGCGCCACCGTATCGGTGGTCAGCACGCCGAAGATGACCGGAACATCGGCGTCCAACGCAGCTTGCCCGATGCCCCTGCTCGCCTCGGCGCTGATGTAGTCAAAGTGCGGGGTGTCGCCGCGGATCACCGCCCCGAGGCAGATGACGGCATCGAACCGTTTTGTTCCGGCCAGGGTCCTGGCGACCAGCGGAATTTCAAACGCGCCCGGCACACGCACGACTTCGATGTCTTCCGGCACGACGCCGTGCTTCGTGAGCCCTTCCACGCAGCTGCTCAGAAGCTTGCTCGTGACAAATTTATTGAACTTGGCGACGACGATCCCGAACTTCAATCCTGTCGCGTTATGGGAGCCTTTGCGAAGTTTCATGGAGATGACAGCCGTCACACTTGTTTCAAAATGTGCCCCAGCTTTTTCTTTTTCGTTGTGAGATATTTGACGTTGCCCGCATGCGGCTGGGCCTCGATCGGCACGCGTTCGACGACCTTTAACCCATAGCCCTCGATGCCGACGATCTTGCGCGGGTTGTTGGTAATCAGTTTGATCTGGTGCAGGCCGAGATTCGCCAGGATCTGAGCACCGACGCCGTAATCCCGCAGATCGGCCTTAAATCCGAGCTTGAGATTCGCTTCCACCGTGTCGCTGCCCTTGTCCTGTAAACCATACGCTTTGATCTTGTTGAGCAGGCCGATCCCGCGGCCTTCCTGATTCAAATATAGCAGCACGCCGCGCCCTTCCTTCTGAATGATCTCCATCGCCGCATGCAGTTGATCGCGACAGTCGCATCGCAACGATCCCAACGCGTCGGCGGTGAGGCAGCCGGAATGCACGCGCACCAGTGTGGGGCCGCCGGTATCCACCCGGCCTTTGACGAGCGCGATGTGCGTCACATGGTCGATCTCGTTTTCGAACGCGACGGCATCGAATTCGCCGAAGATCGTGGGGAGACGGGCGTTCGCCACCCGCCTGATGAACGTTTCCCGGCGCATGCGGTGTTCAATCAGCGCCTTGACGGTCACCATTTTAAGCTTGTGCGCCTTGGCGAATTTGGTCAATTCGGGCACCCGGGCCATCGTGCCGTCTTCGTTCATGATTTCACAGATGACGCCGGCAGGTTGGAGCCCGGCCAGACGGGCCAGATCAACCGACCCTTCCGTTTGCCCGGCCCGGCGCAACACGCCGCCCCGCTGGGCTTTCAGAGGGAAAATGTGACCGGGACGGGCCAAATCCGTGGGTTTGGATTTAGGATCGATCGCCACATGAATCGTCGTCGCCCGGTCGGCGGCAGAAATGCCAGTCGTAATATCCTTCCGCGCATCGATCGACACTGTAAAGGCCGTGCCGAAGACGGCGGTATTTTCGACGGCCTGCTGGGGCAGTTGCAGTTCTTCCACGCGCTCCGGAGTCAGAGCGAGACAGATCAAGCCGCGGGCATGCCTGGCCATAAAATTGATGGCCTGCGGCGTGACCTTTTCCGCGGCAATGACGAGGTCGCCTTCGTTCTCCCGGTCTTCATCGTCGACCAGGATGACGAACTTCCCCTTCTTAATATCGCGGATGGCTTCTTCGATGTCGTCAAAGGGCTTTGGCATAGAAGAACGTGCTCGAGCGTCGATGGACAAGGGGAATCAATTTATCATTGAACTTCGATGATTAACATGGGTTTTTTTGAGCCCGACCGATGCGGCCAATAACGCGTATCGATGCACTCAACGGCCGGTCCATGCGGTTCGCCGTTGGACGAGCACAACCGCAGCCCAGGCACCGACCGCCGCGACGGTAAAACACCACAGCCCGGTCGCAAAGGTGCCGGTCAGATCCTTGAGGCCCCCCAATGCGACAGGCAGCAAGAACCCGCCAATGCCTCCCGCTGCTCCGATCACACCGGAGGCCAAGCCCATTTGTTTCGGAAACCGGTCCGCCACCACTTGAAACACCACTCCATTCCCAAATCCCATGCTTGCGAGCCCTGTCATGAGGAAGACTATTCCCCATGCCGCTTCCGGCAACAAACCGACGCCTCCGACTGTTGCCGCAATCGCCGCGAAGACAAACGGCAGTACTCGGATCCCTCCGAGACGGTCTGCCAGATATCCGCCTAGCGGCCGAATGAAACTCCCGAACAGTCCTCCGAGCGCTGTCACGGATCCCGACGTGACATGATCGAACCCATATTGGTCGTGAAGGAAAATGGGAAGGAAGCTGCAGGTCCCCACAAACCCTCCGAAGGTCACGGC
>JBKPKC010000178.1:0-13404 GCA_046765595.1 Nitrospirota bacterium | reverse complement strand
GCGTATCTCCGCTGCATCAAGGCGCTGGACACCATCAAGGATGTCCCGGCCGAGCAGAAAGTCGGCCTCGACATCATCCGGCGCGCGCTCGAAGAGCCGATCCGCCAGATCGTCAACAATGCCGGCGGCGAGGCGTCGGTGGTGGTCGGTAAGGTCCGCGAAGACAAGAACGTGAACGCCGGCTACAATGCGGCGACGGAAGAATACGTGGACATGATCAAGGCAGGCATCATCGATCCGACCAAGGTCTCGCGGACTGCCTTGCAGAACGCAGCCTCGGTGGCGGCGTTGATGCTGACGACCGAAGTCATGATCACGGACATCCCTGAAGAGAAGAAAGAGCCGGCCGGTGGCGGACACGGCCACAGCCACGGCATGGAAGGGATGTACTAAGAGAACGCTGATAGCTGACGGCTGCGCGTTCAGCTACCGGGAATCTCACGAAGGGCCCGGCGGGCAACCGCCGGGCCCTTCGTGTTTGTGGCGAAAGCGAAGCGACGGGCGCTACAATCGGTGTCCCCTATGATCGTCGAAGTCGAGTCGAGTGAGAATTGCGAAGCAAGCTTCTTCGCGCGGTTCAAAGAAGCCGGTCCCGCCCGCCAAGTTGTACAAGTCCGGCTCTATGACCGGAACCCCGCCGGCGAATGGTATTGGGTCACCGGCTGGAGCGACGATTCGGAAATGCCGGCCTGCCCTGCCTATGCCCAACGGATCGAGGATTCCGGTGCCGGCTTGGCCCATCTGGTCTACGGCGGCATCTACGGGCTCCGGTTTAAACCGGTTGCCCTTGAAGAAGCGTGGAGCCTCGAGAATGCCCATCAATGGGGAGAGACTCATCTGTCGCTTTCCAGCGAACGGGACTTGCGCTATGCAGAGTAGTCGATCCTGCTATTTGCACGTATTTTAGCTCTTGCGGGAGATGTGGTTCTTTCGTTCATGCCCTTTTCTGTGCTAAGAGAGGAGCCAGCCTTCACCGACGCGCACGTGAACTCTGTAACGTAGAGGAGAACTGTGCGCCCCCGACACATACCGCTCATCATTGCACGTTTCTTCCTCGCCATCTGGCTCGTCACTTTGAGCGGCTACGCTTTATGTGAGACTCCCTCCAGCGAGATTGTCGACCTCATGCAGGCCGAAGTTGCCGATACCATCGCCTTTGAGGAGAAGGTGGCGTTCATAGGCCCGAGCGGAGAGGAAATCACGCCCTCCCCCGGCACCTATCGAGTGCAGTCAGCCGGCTCCTCTGCTCTGCGGCTCGTTCCATTTGAAAAAACAGAGGCGTTTGTCATCAATGCCCAGTCACGGAAGCACGATGAGGATATTGGGGTTCCAGTCGCGCTCATCGCCGTCGATGAAGAATATTTGGTTCACGTGGTCCTGCTTCTCCCAGGGCAAACAGCCTTGGAAGCCACCGGTTCCTCACGCCGTGGACGCCACCGTGGCTCGCCGCAACTTCTCACGCCGGCGCAAATACATGCTGCGCTCACGCAAAAGAAGGCCGGCGTACGTGCGCCATAGTCCCTGGTCATATTCCTTGCGACATCGACGTTGTCTATCCTTTCCTTCGCCGTGTAATGTCACGTTCATGCCTCACATCGGTCGATTTGCGTTTCTCCTTCTGTTCCTGGTGCTGTTCACCATCCAGATTTCCGGCCTTTCCTGTCTCGAGGAATGGACGATCACCCCTTCGAGCAGTACGCTGTCTCAAGAAACCTCTACTCTGGATGATGATTGTCCATGCCACTTCACGTTTGTGTCATCACCCTCACTAAACGTCTACTGGAACGGTCTCGTCACCAGAGCGGCGATCGATGCGGCAACGGACTTCCCGCTCTGGTACGGCGGCGCGGAAATTTTCGGGTTTGCGTTCAGGCCAGTGCGCGTCCATCTCGACGCCATTCAAGTACGGCCATGTACCGGCAAAATATGGTCTCGCGATGAGTTGATGGTCAGTACCCGGTAAACGGCTGGAGCAATTTCCTGAGGAGCAGCAACACCTCAAACAGGTGCAACTGGAAGCAAATGGCTTCGGAAGAATTGAATGTTCAGCCATGCTCAGAACATGATGAAGCGACGCCTCTGGCTAGCTTTTCATGGGCATCTATCTTTGACTTTTTGTTGTGAGCAGATCAGCTGATTCAGCTGCGGGCGCGGAGCGACCGAAGGAGTTTTTTGAGCAGGGGTGATGTTTGGCGCTCATGAAAGAAGGATCGAAACGTCCGATTGACGCGCTCGGTGTGTGATCGATAATCGGCCATGAATTGCGTCACGCCTCGCGCGCGATTGTCTGCGCCATATCCCATCCGAATCGCGCAATGCGCTAGCTCTTCCGCTTGATCCGGCAAGGAATGCGTTTGTAAATCGTGCACCATCTGAAGCTTGTGCTCCACGTCCCGAAGAAACAAGTAGGCGGCCGACAAGGCGTCACGCTCCTTCGTCGATAACAGCTTTCGATCGGTGAACGCCTTCAACGACCCAAGCGTGCTGCGGTCGAGCAGAGCGGGCAACCCCTTGCCGGCCAGCACCTGGATCGTTTGCACGAGAAACTCAATTTCTCTGATACCACCGGTCCCGAGCTTGACGTTTCGATGCTCGTGCCCGCGCTCGGCCATTTTTGCGTCGATCATTTCTTTGACCGCCCGCACCTCTTGGATGACGGCCCTCGCGCCTGGCAAGCCTGGCTTGGCCTCGCGGCTTCCGAGGATGAATGGCCGGACGCTTTTGAGGAAGGCGTTCCCCACTGCTGCAGAGCCTGCCACCGGCCAGGCCTTCAGCAGCGCCAACCGCTCCCAGATCTGGCCACGTGTTGCATAGTACTTTCGATAGTCCTCAAGCGAGCGGGCCAGTTGTCCGACGGACCCCTCGGCACGGAGCCGCAAATCGACGCGGAAGACGTGGCCTTCCCTCGTCGGTTCGCTCAAGGCGCTGCTGAGTTCGCGCGAGAGAATCTCGAAATATTCCTCGTTCGAAATCCCGGCGGCGGCCGCTTTGGCGGATCGCCCGGCCGCCGCTCTGGTCTCGCCGTCGTGAGCGGCGTAGACATAAATGAGATCGACATCGGAGCTGTAGTTCAGCTCGTGCCCGCCGAGTTTGCCCATTCCGATCACGGCGAAGCCCGTCTCCACCCAGGTCCCCTGCCGGCTTTTGTGCATCGGCCGGCCGTATTGCCGCCGCAGATCCGCATCCACGATTTCATAGGCAGCATGGATCAGGAGCGCAGCCAGATCTGAGAGCGATGCCGTGGTTTCAGCGACATCCGCCAGCTTGAGCAGGTCGCGGACGCCTATCCGAAGCATTTCACGCCGGCGGAAGCGGCGAAGCACCACCAATTTCAGTTCCTTCACCGTCAGCCGGGCCAATTGCATCTCGAGCGCACGCTCCAGGCCGGCTTTCGTCGACGGCTTTGACAGCACGTCTTCCTCGGCCAGCCAGTACACGAGCATGGGATCGCGGATGATCGTGAAGGCGAGTGAATCGCTGTTGCCGAAAATCGTGGACAGCAGATCGAGCATCCGCGGAGAGCTTCGCAGATAATCGAGAAACGTCGAACGCGTCACCGTCTCAAGGAGCCGTTCCCAGTGATTCAGCGCCTGGTCCGGGTCGGCGGTTCGGGCAAGGGAATCCATGAGCATCGGCAGGATGGCCGCAAGGTGACGACGCTCGTGCGGTTCGCCGGCCATGGACTGGAGATTTCGATCGGCCTGATCGAGGTCCTTCACGCCATAAGCCGTCAGAATGCCGCGCACGTCCTGCGGATTGCGCTCGGAGGCCAGCAGCAACGGCGTAGGATCAGGCTTCCCTGAGAGTCGTATCACTGGATGCCGTGCCGGCTGTTGGTGTGTCTTCGAGGGTGGTGTTTTCTTGTGTGGAGCGGAGTGTTTCGTCGCCAAGTGTTCCTCGTCAAAAGGGACAGCCACCAGCTGGCGCCAGCGTCAGTCCCTTCATCGCGCGGCATTATACTCGATTAAGCACAATTGCTATACTGACGCCCCCATGGCCGTCTCCGATCGCGAAGAACTTGTCCAAGCCCTCGCTTCCTGCTGTACGGATGTCCCCGCCGACATCCTTCGGGATTTTGTCATTCGGATGGACGATGAATATTTTCGCCGCATCCCTCTTGAGACCATTGCGCAGCATATCCGACTGGCAGCGAGACTGACGCCCGAGCATCTGTGCGAATGCGCGGTCAGCGATCCTCACGCTGGAGCCTTCGAATTCACGGTGGTCGCCTATGACTACTTTGCCGAATTCGCGATGATCTGCGGCTTGCTCTCGGCCTTCGGACTCAACATCGAGGAAGGGCAGATTTATACCTCCGCCGAAGCTGCGCCCAGCGGCCAGCTCCCAAGGTCCGCGTACGGACAGGGCGCGCGCCAGCGCCCGAAGCTGCGCCCGGGCTTGAGCCGCAAAAAAATCGTCGATGTCTTCCGTGTCCGTCCGGTAGGCGATGCAGCATTCACGCCGGAGGACCAAGCCAGGCTGGCCGCCGAACTGAACGGAGTAATCGGACTCCTGGACGACGGAAAGTTCGAGGAAGCCCGCCATGTCGTCAACCGCCACCTGGTGGAGCAGCTGGGGAAGCGTCGGGGCTCCTTCAGCGGCCTGTTGCATCCCGTTCAGATTACGTTCGACAACAGCCAATCGCCGATCGACACCATCATGGACATCCGTTCGGACGACACGCCGGCCTTCCTGTATGCCTTCGCGAATGCACTGGCCATGCGCAATGTGTACATCGCGAAGGCCCGCATCGACCTGGATGGAGGAAAGCTGCACGACCGCTTCGCCGTGCGGAACCGCTACGGGCAAAAGCTGACGGACCAGGCTGAGCAGCAGCTTCTGCGCCTGACGGCGGTGCTGATCAAGCAGTTTACCCACGCACTCACCTGGGCGCCGGACCCGAGCAAAGCGCTGGAAGCATTCGACCAATTTCTCGATCTCACCGTCCAGGAAACGCAGGGGAAGGCCCGGGAGGAAGCCCTAGCGTTCCTGAGCAACAAGAAAACCTTTCCGTTGTTGGCCCGATTATTAGGCGCCAGCGATTTTCTTTGGGAGGACTTTCTCCGCCGCCAGCACGACCACCTGCTCCCGCTGCTCCGCGACTACCGCGAGGCGCAGCTGATCACGCCGCGTGCGGCACTGAATAAAGCGCTCGATCGCGCCGTGGACCGCGCCAAAGACGACGCCGGACGGAAGGATGCGCTGAACCATTTCAAAGATCAGGAACTGTTTCGCATCGACATGAAGCACATTGTTGAGCCCGATACGAGCCTGCCCGATTTCTCCCTGGCGCTGACTCAATTGGCGGAAGCGGTGCTAGAACGCAGCTTGAAAGATTGCCAGGCGAAACTCGGCAAGGTCTACGGGGCCCCGCGTCTGGCCGACGGCATGCCATGCCCATTTGCGGTGATGGGTGCAGGGAAATTCGGCGGCCGCGAGTTAGGCTATGCTTCGGATATCGAGGTGCTCTTTGTCTACGGCGGCGCCGGCCACACGGGAGGCAAACAGCGCCTCGAGAACAGCGAATATTTCGAGCGCATCGCTCAGGAGCTGCTTCAGTGGATCGAAGCAAAACAGGAAGGCATCTTTCATCTCGACGTCCGGCTGCGGCCGCACGGCAGTAAAGGAGTTCTGGCCAATTCTCTGGACGAGATCACGTCGTATTACAGCGAGCATGGTCTCGCCGCGCCGTTCGAGCGGCAGGCGATGATCAAGCTTCGCCACGTGGCGGGCGATGCGCCGCTCGGAAAACACGTCGAGGCCCATCGCGACCGCTACGTCTATAGCGGCGCCCCCTGGGATGTGACAGCCGCCCTCGACCTGCGGCGTCAGCAGCTCAAACAACTGGTCGAACGCGGCGCCGTCAATGCCAAACTCAGTCCCGGAGGCGTCGTCGACATCGAATACGCGATTCAATATCTCCAACTCATGCACGGCCATCGCCACGCAGTACTCCGCACGCCGAACGCCATGCAGGCGCTAGCCGGACTCGTGGAGACCGGCATCGTCAGCCGGCAGGACGGTGATAATTTACGGCGAGCCTATTTTTTCATCCGGATGTTGATAGACGGACTACGCATGGTGCGCGGACATGCCAAGGATCTCGTGCTGCCGCCGTCGGATTCAGATGAGTTTATCTTTCTGGCCCGTCGCGTCGGCTACACGACCGACGACTGGGAAGCGGGGGCGAGGCATTTAAAGACAGATGTTGAAGAGCATATGGGGAAGGTGAGGGAGTTTTGGGAGCGGAATTTTGGGAAATTATGAAGGCGGGTAGGGACCCCCGCTGCGCGCGTTGGGGCGCCCGTTCGCCGCCACCCGCCCCGCTAACAAAGAGGAATTCATATGTCCACTGAGGGAGAGGACGACCAGCAAGCTCGGAAGGAGCATTTGCATACAAAGGGACCCCGTTGCCGAGCGGAAAGTAGTCCCAATCCCACATACTAATGACCTACATCAGCTACCTTGATCCAGAAATGGCAAGGTTCACAGCCGCGAACGTCTAATGCATTGGGTTAAAACGGCCCCCATAAACGGAAACCCAATCTCGGGTTTTAAGTAATCGCTGTCAAACGCTCCTGCGTCTCAGACCTTGTCTCGCCTCAACAGCTCCCGGATCAGGCGATTCATGCCTTGGTGCATGAGACTGATATCGGTTTCGAGGAGATCGAGCATGGCGGCTCGGGCCCGAAGCTCATCGATGGTATAGCGGCCTCCTTTTCCGAAAAACAGATCGATCCGATGCCGTTCGGTGTCCGACCCCGCAGGACCAAGGCGGCCATCATCCCGCCATCTCATAATAAGCGTTTCTCGCAAGGTCGGCTGCGCCGGCTCCTCCGTCAACCGGGTGTTCAAGAAAGACCAGACGGCGGGAACAAAGGCGCTATTTTCTCCGGTCCAAATGTCTTTCAACAGATTTCGCTCCTGATAAAGTTCCTCAGTTCCGGTCGTGTCTATTAATGCCGCCGTTCCAAAAATGAGCTCGCTGGCCCCGCCGATCACTGTGGCGACATTCGCCGTATTCAAGACGCCGATGCTGGAAGCCCCTACCCCGATGGCTCCGCTGATCACAGTAAGGACACCGCTGCCGACCAAACCTAGGACGGTATAGACGTTCTGACGCTTGTCTAAAGACTTTTGCAAATGCTCCGCCAACAACGTGGCTCGGCCTTGCTCGCAGCCCGCCTCGACGGCAACGCTCGACACATCGAGGATGCCCAACGTAATGCGGTCAGTAATGTGCCGCCGTTCTCTTACATACTCGAGCGCCGGCCCTTCCCCGCGGGGACCGACCTGAGTCTCAAGAATCAACAAACGATCGAGAAACGGGACCACTCCAAGCGCCGCAGCAGTCTCAAAGGCCGTAACGGAGAACTGAGTTCTCAACGACGTCATGCGCTCCGAGGAGACCTGCTGCAGGTGGGCCTCGACCGGTTCCAACGGCGGCGGATAGCTGCATCGGCGTTCGTAGTATGCGGCGCCCGGAGGCGCAGGCGTTCCGCGTCCCTCCGAGAGAGTGGAACATCCCTGCATGAGACCGATGAAGAAGAGCAGACCTGCAACGAGAGCTTTCATGTCTTCCTCCATTCCATGTCGGCAGGTGCGTCGCATGTCACGATGAGTCAAAAAGAAGTGGCGCTCAGAGTAGCGGCTTCCGCATCAGGCCACCTCACGGCCATCCCTTAGGCAGAATATTGATAGCTGTGGAGGGGAGGAAGCAATCTGCCCTTGCAGGAAAGGCACTGGACGAGGGAAAACGGACCGGCATATTTTAGATTGTGGTGCTGCTCCGCCGCGATTGACACACCCCTTGCCGGACCAGTAGCCTGTCTGACTTTTCAAGTGTCGAATCTTCAAGCAAGGAGTCGGTGTGATGCGACCTGCGCTTATCTGTCTATGTACCCTGCTCCTGTCCGGCTGCATCAATATCCGTACGGAGGTACAGCCGACCAATGCCGACATTCAAGGCGTCCTGATGGGAGAAGACTGCACACCTATCGTGCTGGGTTTCGCCTTGGGCACGAACACAATTGCCTATGCCCTGAAAGACGGAAGGCCGTACGGGGACATTGGAGAGTTTCGCTCGCGGGTCAAGCTGAATCAACGGACCACGATTACCCGCATCCGCACGATACAACTGACGGAATTCTACGTCTTGCTGGTAGGTTCGCGCTGCGTGCAAGTCATCGGCGAGCCGTAACGAGCAAGCTCGGAACGACCGTCTTCTAGAGAGGTTCCCAGGGGACCAGAAGGAGATGATGGGGCTAGACTGCCGTTGGGGGTATTCGTAAGGATACTGTTATGCTGAAGCTTATCGCGTTGGCAGCCTGTACCATCGGCTTTGTCTTCCTCGGGCCGAAGGCGCTGGCCGAGTTTCGCCAGGTGCTCCCGGGAGCTCGCAAGAGTTCCGGCGACACCGGCGGAGGCACGGACAGCGGAAAAAAGCCCGAGTCAGGCATTGCTGCCTGATCGCACAGCACCTTCCTCCTACGTGGCTCGAGTTCCCATGGTGGCTCGAGTTCCCATCAAATCTCTGCATCAGCTCATTGATTGCTGGTCATCACATCGTCGCCAGCACGAGACGGAGGAGACCGGAGAGGTTTTCGGTTTGCCCTGAGGGCATCAGCCGATTAATCTGTAAGTTATAACCGCCTTCTAACGAGAGCTGCGGCTTCCACTCCCGCAGCGGTTCAAGCTCCCACGTGATGACGCCTTTGCCGCCGACGTTGTCCAAGTCGATGAGCTTGTCAGTCGATCGCTGGCCAAAGTAGTTCCCCATGGCCGTCATGCTTATGCGATCACTCTGCTTATAGGTCATTGAGAGAGACCCGGACGGCGAATCGATCCGCGCGCTCGACCATTCCGGACGTTCCGCGCGATAACCCAGTGTGGGCGTGATGGTGAGCATCTCAATCGGACGCAGTGAAGCCGTCATGCTTTGCGTTTTGACCTCGCTTTCCGAACCATGGTTCATGAGATCGGTTTCGAGGCCATAGCTGGAGGCCAGCTTGGCTTCCCAGAATGCTCCGCCGTACCCCACTGCCGCTTCGACCCGGTGATGATCGGCCCGCTGCGGGAACAGGCTCAGGGGATCCATCGTCTTGCTTGCCGCATTTTGCGCATATTTGAACGCGAGGTGGGGCCATGCCGCCTTGGCCCATGACACGTCGATCCGGTTGTAGCTCTGTTGAACTCGATTGCCTGGACTTTCAACATCGAGTTGGCTCCGCTGTCCGAGGGTGCTGCGGATCGACATCGCTCCGTTCTTCCATTCGCCCCAGGCTTCTCGTTGCTCTTGGCCTGGCGCCTGATAGAAAGCGGCGTCCGCTGTGCGGTAAGCCATGCCGTAGCGGATAACTCCTTTTGAACCGGTAAGGCCGAATCGCATCATGCGGGCGGAAGGATCGTCCCCCGGCGACACCGATTGATTGGCGGCCACCTCCGTCTCCGCAGCGAACGCCCCTTTGAGCCACGTCGTCGAGGCCAGGATGCCTTGCGTACGCGGCCGATCCGTGTCGATCCCGACGTTTCGAACACTTGGCGTCACCGGCGTTCCATCGATGGTCGGCACGACGCTGGCGCGGTAAGGTGATGTCTCGGCCGGCATTGGGCGTGTTTTCCATTCCTCTTCGCTTCCCAACACCGAGTCGTGAACAAAGAGCAAGACGCAGAGCAGTGCACATTTGAGAATGTCATGCATGCGTCCGAATGTATCAGAAAGTTACTCGTCTTCAATCGGTCGCGGGTAAGTATCGTGTAAATTTTTTTTAATCCGTTTTTCCTGAGAGCAGGACAAAACTTTCAGAGGAATGCGTGTCTTTCCTGTAGTAAAATACCGGGCCATGCGACATTACACACATCCAGGCCTGCCACTATTGTTTCTCTCGCTTGCTCTGCTGAGCTGCGAATCGACCGATCGGATGTTGAAAGCGACCGAACAGGCGGTGGCCGGCCGGACAGGAAGGGACGTGCTCGCCATCATCGGAGGGAAAGACGCCTCCCAAATCGCCAAGCGTCGCCTCGATGAGTACGCGCGCGATCCGGAGCAGGTACTCCGGGATCTTCGCACCGCCCAGCACGAGTTTAAGGCCTTGTACGATGCGCTCAGCGGCAACGTCCGCGACAAGTGGGGCCCCAAAGAAGTCAAGCTGCCCGAGAAGAAGAAGTATGTGAAGTACACGCAGAATTACCGCAGCCGCGCCATCGTCGACTTCGACCGGGGGCAGATTACCGTGGAAACGTTGGATGAGACGAACCCGCGGGACAGCTTGAGCCGCGCCGTGGCCGTTACCTTATTGACTCCTCAAGATCCGCGCGCGGTCGATGTGTTTTCGGACAAGGAGATCCCGCTGAACAGCAGCGAAGAGCCGTATCTGCTCGGTCTGGTGGTGGATCACCAGGGGAAGCCGGTGCGCACACGGGCTGAAGCCGACGCCTTCGCAGGTTATCTCTTGGACAAGAAGTCGGGCACCAGAGTGATCGACCAGGAAGGCACAAAGAAGCAGGCGATGTTCGTCACGATGAACATGGTGGTGAATCTTCCGCAGAAGCAGGCGGAAAAATACCGCGGGGTGGTGCTTCGCTACGCCGAACAATACAAGATGAGTCCGAGTCTCGTGTTCGCGATCATCCGGACGGAAAGCAACTTCAATCCTTACGCCGTGAGTTCGGTTCCGGCCTACGGACTCATGCAACTGGTGCCGACGAGCGGAGGGCGGGAAGCCTATCGCCGTGCGAAGGGAGAGGACGTCGCTCCGACCAGAGACTACCTTTTCGACCCTCAGAACAACGTCGAACTCGGAACCGCCTACCTGAATGTGCTCATGTTCAATCAACTGGAAGAAGTTAGCGACCAGATCTCGCGTGAATACTGTGTGATCGCAGCGTACAACACGGGGCCGGGGAATGTGCTAAGGACGTTCTCCAAGAATCGGACGACCGCCGTCCAGCAGATCAACGGGCTTCAGCCTTCCGCCCTGTACGAGAAGCTGCGCGCCAATCTTCCCTACCAAGAAACGCGCAATTATCTGGAAAAGGTCACGACGTACAGAAGGAGCTATATAAGCACAGGTGGGGGGAGTTGAGCGAGCCAACAGACAAAGGCGGTGCTCGTCGAAGCGCGCAGTGAGAGGCCAGTCAGCCTGCATCCCTAAAAGCAGACAAGCGAGCTTGGATGGATTATTTTAAGGCGGTGCTCGCGCATTTCTCCCATGATCTTTGAGACCAGTTACGCCCTCTTTCTTGCCGAAGTATTCGGCGTGCTGGCTATGCCGGGGCCGACGAACTCCTTGCTCTTCGTATCGGGGGCAACACGCGGTCTGCGAGGGGGCCTTCATCTTCCTTTCGCCGAGGTCACGGCTTATCTCATGACCCTCTCCGTCCTCATCTTCGTGGTGGGGCCCGCCGCCGAAGGTCATTCCATCGTCAGTCAGCTGCTCCGGGTCTTGTGCAGCATCTACCTCGCCCACATGGCTGTCTTTCTGTGGCGATCAAGGCAACCCACACCTGATGCTGGTCATCCCATCACCTCTCTCCGGGTATTTCTCACCACGCTGGTCAACCCGAAGAACCTGTTATTTGCATTCATGATTTTTCCAGCACCCAGCCCCGGATCGGACGCGATGCTGCTCTCTTTCGCCAGCTTTTCGATCATCTGCATCATGGCGGGTTTGGCCTGGATTGCGGCAGGCGCCGTCCTTCATTCAGTAGGGGCGTCTAAAATACAGCTGCATCATTTTTATCGCGGTGAAGCATTTCTGCTCGCTGGCTTCGCGATCATGATCCTGCTTTCCGCGTATTATTCCTCGTAGCAAGAATGACAAGACCGCATATCATTTCGTGTTTCGATAGCCGGCGATTCCATTCTGCTCTATAATCGGCTTCACTCGATTGCCCCTCGCTTCTCACCGTTGATGAGGCCCGCCATGAAACTCCCACGCAAGCAAGCGGCCGTGGTTCGAGACGCCATTGAACGATGGAAGCAGGACGGCATGATTCCCGACGCCGAGGCCGCGACGCTTGCCGCCACCATCGAGGTGCAATATTTCGACTGGCGGAAGCTGGCCAAGTACTCATTTTGGATCGCGCTGTTTTCGATCATTTCGTCGGTCAGTGCGGCCCTGTCCGACCGGATGCTCCGGGATCTCCTCGAGGTGCTGTTCAATGCGCCCGCGCTGCTCAAATGCGCGGTCTTGTCGCTGACCGCCGCAGGCCTGTACCGTTTTGGCCTCCGCAAACGCCAGCAGGCACCGGATCGCCTCTATCGGAACGAAGCCATCTTTTTCCTTGGTGTACTGACAACCGGAGGAGCGATCTCTCAACTCGGCATTGCACTCGATACCGGCAGCGGGCACTACTCGCTGCTGCTGTTGTTCTCCTTCCTCCTCTATGCCGTGCTCGGCGTCGTCCTTGAATCGAACTTGATTTGGGTGTTTTCGCTGGCCTCACTGGGCGGCTGGATGGGGACGGAAACGGGTTATATGTCCGGCTGGGGCGCCTATTATCTCGGCATGAATTACCCGCTGCGCTTCGTGCTCTTTGGTGCCTTGCTGACCGGATGCGCACTGGCGCTGGAAGATCATCCGGTAGCGGGAGGATTCTATCGGAGCACACTCGTCATGGGTTTGCTCTACCTGTTCATCGCACTTTGGATCATGTCGATTTTCGGGAATTACGGCGACATCGAACGGTGGGAACGAGTCAAGCAGATCGAGTTGTTCCATTGGTCGATCCTCTTCGGCGCGGTGGCCGGCTGGGCGATTTACCATGGCCTGCGGCACGACAACGACATCACCAAGGGCTTCGGCATAACGTTCCTCGGGATCAATCTGTATACGCGCTTCTTCGAATTGTTTTGGAACAACCTTCACAAGGCCATTTTCTTCGCGCTCTTGGCTGCAAGCT
Source organism: Nitrospirota bacterium (assembly GCA_046765595.1). GTDB lineage: Bacteria > Nitrospirota > Nitrospiria > Nitrospirales > Nitrospiraceae > Nitrospira_C. The sequence continues at coordinate 501 of JBKPKC010000178.1, read as the reverse complement.
TCTGGTATATCGGCAGCAAAGCGGAAACGCTTTGGAATTTCGGCAAGGAGGAACGGCTGTCCCCGAAGAAGGCCTGATGTCATAGATAAGGGAGCGGACGAACTCTCATCCGCTCCCTTTCAAGCCGCCCCGACGACTCGCCTGTACGCCCTTAGTCTGCTTTCAGATTCTCCGCCTTCGATTCGGCGTGTTTTTGCGGTGTCGTGTCATCGAAGGCCAGCAGCGCCTCTCCTGCCACGTTCGTAAATTTCGGCGTGAATACAAAGCTGACAGGCGGCAAGATCCACCATAAAGTGGTCTCATTCGACTGAACGATCCTCACGCGCTCCGCGCCTTCCTTTTTTGCTTCTTCTGTGAAATCGCGGACCGCCCCTTTAAGCGAGGCATCGCCGATAAAGGGCTCCACGACGGCAAAGTGTATTGCAGCTTTCGTCATGTTGATGTGAACGGCATCCGAACCGTCGATGTCCTTCAAGCCGTTAAAATCCGGTGCCCGGCTCG
>JBKPKC010000177.1:0-2071 GCA_046765595.1 Nitrospirota bacterium | reverse complement strand
CCCCAGGACCGCACCGGTCCCGGCCTCATCCTCGCCATGTGCCTCTGCGCGGTTTTGACGATGCTCGCGATGGGGTGGGTCCGCGAATCGGCCCGGGCCTATAACGGGTATCTAATTTATGGCGTCATGAAGCTGTCGGATGAACAGGACACCTACCGGCCGACGACCTGGTCGGCTCACCCTCCCAACGAGTAGCCGCAACCCATCACAGACTTCTCTCCTGCCATCTTCCCCTTGCGGGAAACGCAGCGACCGGCTATAAGTCTCATGCTTTACGTATCCCTCGCGAACCCGCGAGAAACACGGCGGGGAATGGCCGTTCACCATAGGAAGAGGTGGGGCAATGACAGAATGGGGCATTCCACGGATCGTCTCACCGGCTCTGCTCTGTTTCATTCTTCTTGTGCCAGTCGTCGGGTGTGGGAAACGGGTGGCGTCATCGTCAGGCGATCCAGCCGGCACCTCCAAAGGGAAAAGCCCGGCCGCGCCGGTGGAAACCATCAAGCCCGAAGCGCTGGCGACCGTTCCGGAGGAAAAGAGCGCAAGCTCGACGATCGACTCGGCTCGTGAATCGGTGGAGGCGCCTCCGTTGTCGAGCGGCGGAAAGACCGGCGAGTCAGGCGTTCCTCCCGCCGCGTTTTCTGCTCCTTTGGACTCAGGGGCAGCCTCCGCTACGGGAGAGGCCATGAGTCTGGCCGATATCTTTTTCGACTTTGATCAGCATTCAATCAGAAGAGACGCGCAATCGACGTTGAACACGAATGCTGCCTGGATCAACAGCAAACCCGGAAAGGCGATTGTCATCGAAGGACATTGCGACGAGCGCGGCACGCAAGCCTACAATCTGGTGCTCGGCGAGAAACGGGCCCGCTCGGTGAAGCGCTATCTGGAGGATTTGGGAGTGCCCGCGGCGCGGCTGAAGACGACGAGTTATGGCGAGTTGCGCCCGTTCTGCAAGGAGCGCGATGAGAGTTGCTATCAACAGAACCGGCGCGCCCATTTCGTCGCGCAGTAGCACCGTTTTACCAAGGAACAGGAGGAACGAATGCGTCGAGTAGGGGGAGTCGTAGCGGTCTGTGTCACTTTGCTGGCAGGTTGTGCGACGACCGGTGAGCGAGTGGACGTTGTCATACCAAGCTCGACCGGCGCTGCAGCCGCTGGCTCGGGGAACGGACCTCGGGTGGTCGTGAAGCCGTTCGAGGATGCCCGCATGGACCGCACGCATCTTGGAAGCCGGTCTCATTTCTGGGGAGATACGAGTTATTTTGATTTGCCGAAAGGAACGGTCGGAGAGGCCGTCGCCAAGGCGCTGGTGCAACACCTGAACAAGCGGGGCTGGCAGGCCAGTCTGGACGGGGCCAATGGGTCTGCGCCGGATGCGACGATCACCGGCACGATCCAGGATCTTTCCGTCACCGCCGTCAGCAGATTCGGCCGTACAGAGTTGGCTGCCAAGAATACGATGATGCTCCGTGTAGCGAACCAGGCTGATGAGAGCACAATTCAGGAGCGTCTTCTCGGCAGCGGAACCGATCAAGTGTTCTGGTTCGATCCCGAAGATGCTCAGCAGCTCGTCAATGAAGTGCTCGACAAGAACATCGAGAAGTTTATCTCCGATACCAGGGTCGACGGCAAGACAGTGAAGCTCAAGTAGGGCTGATTTCGCTGAAATGACGAAGCGGACGGCGCCACGCCGCGCCGCTTCAGTGCTCCGAGAGAAGGGCGACGACGTCTTGTACGACTCTGTCGGTCGCTCCTTGATGCTCCGTGACGACCGCACGGGCCCGTTCCCCCATGGTTCTCGCCGCTTCGGGGTCAGACAATAACCGATGACAGGCGTCATAAAGATCGCCTTCACTGGCGGCTTGCAGGGCGCCGCCGCTGTTCAACAGCCAGGCGGAGACATCGGGAAAATCGTGCATATCCGGGCCGAAGAGCACCGGCTTGCCCCAGGCCGCCGGTTCGATGGGGTTTTGCCCTCCTTGTGGAACAAAGCTGCCTCCTATGACAGCCACCTCCGCCAGCGCATAGAGCCGGCTCAAATACCCCATGCGGTCAACGATGACGACTG
>JBKPKC010000176.1:0-6196 GCA_046765595.1 Nitrospirota bacterium | reverse complement strand
GTGACGAGCAATCCGAGCGGGATCTTCTGCCCACCGTCCTGCACCGCAGACTTTGCGACCGGCAGCACTGTCGCCCTCGACGCCTCAGCGACGAATGGATCGGCGTTCGGTGGCTGGAGCGGCGGCGGCTGCAGCGGCACTGGCCCCTGTATTGTTGCGATAGTGGGCAATCCCACAGTGAGCGCGACATTTACCGCGGCTCCCACCCTCCAGACCCTCACCGTTACAACGCTCGGCATGGGAACAGGAACGGTCAGCAGCGACCCACCTGGCATTACGGGGTGTGATGCAACCTGTACTGCCGGCTTTGTACGGGGCACTGCCGTGACCTTGACTGCGACGCCGACAGGTGGATCGACATTTATCGGTTGGGGTGGCGCTTGCTCCGGGACCGGCCTGTGCTTTGTCGACATGAGCGTCGATCGATCGGTGACCGCATCGTTCGATCCGCCGGTGAACCGGTCGCTGGTAACGATCCAAAAGACAGGAACGGGAACGGGACGAGTGACCAGCAGCCCGAGAGGGATCGATTGCGGATCCACCTGCACAGCAGCCTTTGGGACAGGAAGTTTTCTCACGCTCATCCCGACTCCGGATCCCGGCTCTACCTTCACCGGCTGGAGTGGCAATGGATGCTTTGGGCCAGGGAACTGCACCTCCGTGATCAACGGCGATCAGGTTTTCCTCGCGCAATTCGATCTCGCTCCCGATCTTGTAGCACTCTCAGTCGACAAGTCGGGAGGCGGCAATGGCACGGTGACGAGCGATCCGGCCGGAATTAGCTGCGGTCTGGCTTGCCGGGCCGACTACTTGCGTGGGACTACGGTCACATTGACCGCAACTCCGACGCCGGGTTCATTCTTCGAGGAATGGCGAGGAGGGCCCTGTGACCGCAACACCGGACCCTGCGTGTTGCTGCTGGACCGCGATAGTACGGCCAATGCCCGGTTTGGAACAGGAGGCGGCTGAGGAGTTTCCGAGCGAGTTAGGAGGTCTGCAGCTCCCGGAAGCCGAGCGTGCGTCCCGCCGGGGCCGCCGTCCGGTGATTGGTAATCGTAATCGTTCGGCTCAAGAGAGGCAGCGTGAACGAGGCGCCGACCTTGGGAGATTGGCCGAGCCGGATAATCTCCTGGACTGACTCGCCGAGAAGATCCTTGGCCGTGCGATCCGGAACCCCTTGCGGGACGAACGTCTCCAACTCGTCATAGCCGAATTTCGAGAGGCCGAGCGTGTAACACCACACGACGCCCGGCTTCGCCTGGTCATCCTGCCCGATGAACACATGGTCGTCGGACAGGAAGGCGTCCAAACTGCGATCCTGCCAATCCGATGGGTTGAGGTATTGCTGGGTCGTGATGTCGTAGGCGGTCCCCTGGGCTAGCAGCGTCAATCCTCGGGCAAGCCGCGCCGCGAGAAGTACGGTATCCGGCATCTCGCGCGGCGGCATGACCGACGGAGCGATGGCGCCGATCTGGTCGTGCTCCCATGACAACTGATCCGCCAATCCGACGGTGTGCGTCGACGGCAGCGGCATGACGATATGTGCGGTCCACGGCCCATGCGTGACGTGCCAGGCGTCGGGCGCATCATGTTCCAGCGCGATCTTCAACGGCCCGCCGTACGCCCGGTCGTACCACAACACCACTTCGTCGGGCATCGGCCGCGTCCCGCGGTAACCGACGAAGTACAAGGGCGGCCGCTTCGAGGAGGGTTTGGGGGCTTTTTTCTTGATGCGCATCGGAGCGAGGAGCTGCTGAGCCTACTTCGACGCTTTCCTGGCTTTCCGCCGGTCTTCAGGGTGGAGAAGCCGCTTTCTGATGCGCAGGCTGTTCGGCGTGACTTCGACCAGTTCGTCAGGCCCGAGATATTCCAGGGCAAACTCCAACGACATCTCCTGCGGCGGGGTCAAGATTAAGGCTTCATCTGATCCCGAAGCCCGCATGTTGGTGAGATGCTTTTCCTTGCAGACGTTCACGTCGAGGTCTTCGTCGCGGCTGTTCTCGCCCACGACCATCCCCCGGTAGACTTCCACGCCCGGTCCGATGAACATGACGCCGCGCTCCTGCGTCATGAAAAGTGCGTAGGCCGTGCTGGTGCCGTCTTCAAATGCGCAGAGCGAACCATGCGGCGCTACCAGCAGATCCTGTTCGTTGGCGGTCTCATAGGCCTTGAAGACATGGTGCATGATGACCGTGCCGCGGGTTTTCGCGAGCAACACGTTTTTGAGGCCCATGATGCCTCTAGTCGGGATGTGGTATTCCAGGTGCATTTCACTCGGACCGGCATCCGAGTGCACGAGCCGCATGTGGCGCATTTCTCCGCGGCGCTTGCCGATTTCTTCGATCACCGCGCCCTGATAGGTCTCCGGCACCTGGATGGTCAACTCCTCGTACGGCTCCGTCACCTTGTCGCCGTCCCGATGCAGAATGACCTCGGGCTGCGAGACTTGAAGCTCGTAGCCTTCGCGCCGCATTTGCTCGATCAAGACGCCGAGGTGCAATTCACCGCGGCCGGCGACCAAAAACCGGTCAGGACTGTCCGTCTCCTGGACGCGGAGGGACACGTTCGTTTCCAGCTCCTTGAACAGCCGTTCTCGCAGATGGCGTGAGGTCAGAAACCGGCCTTCGCGACCCGCAAAGGGGCTGTTGTTCACGGAAAACGTCATTTGCACGGTGGGTTCATCAATCGTGACGCGGGGCAATGCCATGGGCTGCTCGGCATCGGCGATCGTATCGCCGATGCTGACTTGCTCCAGTCCTGCGACGGCGACGATTTCGCCCGCTTGCGCCTGCTCAATGTCCATCCGTTCGAGGCCCGAATAGACGGCCAAATCGGAAACTTTGCCCGGAATCTGAGCCGCATCCTTCCCGAGGATCAACACGGGTTGTCGACGCGCGATCGAGCCGGATTGGATTTTCCCCACGCCCATTTTCCCCTTGTATGAATCGTACAGGAGGGCCAACACGAGAATTTGCAGGGGCGCGTTCGCATTGATGGCCGGGGCGGGAATCTGCGCGAGCACCGTATCCAGCAATGGCGCGATGTCGGTGCCGGGCTTGTTCACGTCGAGGGTTGCAATCCCCTTGATGGCCGATGTGTAGACGATAGGGAAGTCCAGTTGCTCGTCGGTCGCCCCAAGGTGTACGAACAGATCAAACGTCCGATTCACGACGTCGTCGACGACGGCGTCCGGCCGGTCGATTTTATTGATCACCACGATGGCTTTGTGGCCGAGCGCAAGCGCCTTCCTGAGGACGAAGGTGGTCTGGGGCATGGGACCTTCCTTCGCATCGACGAGCAACAGCACGCCGTCCACCATGCGAAGCGTGCGCTCGACTTCGCCGCCGAAATCGGCGTGGCCCGGGGTGTCGACGATGTTGATCTTGACATCCCTGTAGGTGACGCTGGCGTTCTTCGCGCGAATCGTGATGCCGCGCTCACGCTCCTGATCCATCGAATCCATGATGCGTTCGCCCATGTCGTCGATCTTGCGATGCACGTGCGTCTGGCGAAGGAGCGCATCCACGAGCGTGGTCTTGCCATGGTCGACGTGAGCGATGATGGCGATGTTGCGAATATCGGTTCGACGGTCGTGCGGCGCGCGCAATTGAGACATGGGTACTCGTGTCCTGTTACAGGAAAAAAAAAGACGCCCCGACTGTCGGGCGTCGACCCCGCAGTATACCCGAAGCGCCGTCGCCGCGACAAGCCGGTAAGTTGCTTGTGTTTTGCCAGGGTCCAGGGTATCGTGATGCAGACCTTCCGACCTTCCGGATGACCTCATCCACCGACATGGCCCAATGACGTTGCAATGACTTTGATTGATCGTCCGGTCCAGCTTTCCGATACGCCCCGTCAGCCTCCGCCCAGGCGTCCCTGGCGTCGGTGGCAACTCACGCTGATCATCGTCGCCGCGCTGGTCTTCGGCGGGCTCCTCGGCACGGGAGGCCTGTTGTGGTATTACGCCCAGGATCTTCCGGATCTCGGGCAGCTGCAGAACTACCAGCCGAGTCTCGTGACGCAAGTGTATTCCAGCGACAAGCGCCTCATCGGCCAGTTTTTCATCGAGCGACGGATTCTGACCCCCTTGCCGCAGATTCCCGAGCATCTTCGACGGGCGGTCATCGCCGTCGAAGACGTGCGATTCTTCGAGCATCCCGGTCTGGACTACATCGGTATTCTCCGTGCGGCCTGGACCAATGTTCGCCGAGGCGGCAAGGTCGAGGGGGCGAGCACCATCACGCAGCAGCTCGCGCGCTCCTTGTTTCTGTCTTCCGAGCGGACGTTCGACCGGAAGGTCCGCGAACTGGTGCTGGCCTATAAGATGGAGATGGTCTCGACCAAGGAGCAGATTCTCGAAACGTACCTCAACCAAATTTACTTCGGTCAAGGCGCCTACGGGGTGGCCGCTGCAGCCCAATCGTATTTCGGAAAGGACTTGTCGGGTCTGACAATCGCCGAGGCCGCGTTTCTCGCCGGATTGCCGAAATCTCCGAACCATTTTTCGCCGTTTAAGAACTATGCCCGTGCCAAGAAGCGCCAGGAGCACGTCTTGGATCGAATGCAGGAAGCGGGATTTGTCACCGCCGCGCAGCATGATCAATCCGTCGCCGAGCCGCTCAGTTTCCGGCGTCCGGGCAGCGAACAAACTGCGCCGTACTTTGTGGAATACGTCCGGCAGCTGCTCATCGCAAAGTATGGCGAGACGATGGTCTACAAGGGCGGACTTCAGATCAAGACCACGCTCAACCTGGACATGCAGCGCGCGGCCGAAGCCGCATTCAATACCGGATTACGAGAACTCGACAAGCGCCAGGGATGGCGGGGGCCCTTACGGACAGTCGATCCAACCTCGCTGACGGCAGGTAACTCGGCCGTCGTCACGACCGATCAGCCTCTTGCCGTCGGGGATGAACGTGAAGCCGTCGTGACGAAACTGGGCAAAGACCTGTTCTGGGTGCAGGTCGGCAACGTGACCGCAAAGCTTTCCTTCGACGACATGGCATGGGCGAAAAAGCGATTGACGGGTCAGGACGTCGTGAAAGATGTCGCCATAATCGCCAATCCGAAACAGGTGATGAAGCCGGGCGACGTGATCGAAGTGCGAATCAAGAAAATCGAGAAGGAGCAGGTCTCCGTGCAGCTTGAACAGACTCCGCTCGTGGAAGGTGGCCTGATTGCCATCGACCCGGCTCAAGGCGCGATTCGGGCGATGGTAGGAGGCTATGACTTTAACCGCAGTGAGTATAACCGGGCCGTGCAGGCCCATCGGCAGCCCGGGTCGGCGTTCAAACCGATCATTTATGCGACGGCGGTCAATCAAGGGATGAGCCCCGCCTCTGTCGTCCTCGATGCGCCCGTCGTCTATGAGCAGGTTGAAGAGGAAAAAACATGGAAGCCGGAGAACTACGGCAAAAAGTTCCATGGCATGGTCACTCTCCGCGACGCCCTTGCCCATTCTCACAACCTGGCCACCGTGAGGCTGCTTGACAAGGTCGGCATCAAGAACGTGATCGAGTTTTCGAGGCAGGTGGGAATCACCAGCCCGCTGGCGCCTGATTTGTCGTTGGGGTTGGGCTCTTCCTCTGTAGGCCTGATGGAACTGACTTCGGCGTACGGGGTGTTTCTGAATCAAGGGAGCCGCGCGGAGCCGTTTGCCATTGTGTCCGTCATGGACAACGGCGGGCAGGTGCTGGAGCAGCAGGAACCCGAAACCCAGGAGGTCGTCTCCAAGGAAACGGCGTATCTGATCACGAACATGATGGAAGACGTGGTGCAAAAAGGCACGGGCCAGGCAGCCAAGGCACTTGGCCGCCCCATCGCGGGCAAGACCGGCACGACCAATGAATTCATCAATGCCTGGTTCATCGGAGGGACGCCCAATCTGGTGACTGGAACCTTCGTGGGATTCGATGACCGCCGTTCGCTCGGCGAAACGGAATCCGGTGCGCACGCGGCGCTGCCAATCTGGATCAGCTTCATGAAAGAAGCGCTCAAATCCTTGCCGGTGGTCCCGTTTTCGATCCCCGACGGCATCACGTTTGTGAAAGTGGATCCCGCGACCGGTCTCCTGAATTCAGAGCAGGAAGATCAGCCCGGCAATGTAGAGATCTTCGCACGGGGAAGCGAGCCGACGCAGGCGGCGCAGCGCCGTCTCGATCCGATGGACTTCTACAAAATCGATCAGCCGGAATAG
>JBKPKC010000175.1:0-13611 GCA_046765595.1 Nitrospirota bacterium | reverse complement strand
ACCGAGCGCACGCGGGAGATCGGTGTCCGCATGGCTGTCGGAGCCAAGCGTGCTCATGTATTGATGCAGTTTTTGATCGAAGCCATGACCTTGAGCCTGCTGGGAGGAATTTGGGGCATTGTCCTGGGCGTGATTGGGGCCAAACTGACCACTGTGGTCGCCGGATGGCCGACGGTGATTTCCGGCGACGTGATTCTTCTGGCGTTCGTATTTTCGCTTGCGGTAGGACTGTTCTTCGGGCTGTATCCCGCCAATAAGGCCTCGCGGCTCAATCCGATCGACGCATTGCGCTATGAATGAGTTCGACCGGCCGCTGAGTCCCGTCGGCCGGCTAGGAAAGCGTCGCCGGCGCGATGAGGACTTCAATGCGCGGATTCTCGCGGTCGACGTGCTTATACAGATGCGTTTCGACGATGCGGTTGTCGTTCAGCCCCAGCCCTTCGCACAGGGCATCCTGCGCGATCTTGAGACCCCCATCTACATCCCGGCGCAAGGCGGACGTGAAGTAAAATCGGATCGAGAGGGCGAGGCAATTCGATTGCAGATGGGACAAGAGAGCGGTTCGATGAGGAAACGACGTCAGCGTCAACCACACGAGCTGTCCCACCTGCGCCTTGTAGGAACGGCCCGTCGATGACAGCAAACGCCGTCCGTTCACGGTCGCATATTGGTGGTTGATGCTGGGCGGTACCGGCAAGGTCAAAGCAATCGATTGGTTCTCCCGGTCAAGCAGCAGTCCATTGGTCGTGCCGGCCGGCGCGGTGACCCGCTTCGCCGGACGCCTGCTCGTCCCGGCCGGCGTCAGCCGCTGGCGAACCCCAACGAGATCGAGACGAACCGGAAGCTTCGAAGCGGGAATCTGAATGGGGCGTCGATAGCTGGACATACGCCTGTGAACGTTCAACACCACTTCGTAAGGCGCTGGTTGGAGGCACATCCGGAAAGGGCGTTCAAGGCTGTCCTAGAGGAGATTGAGGATCTTTGCCATGTTCTGTTCGTAGCGGTCTTCGGAGCGTGCAATATAGCGCCGCCATTCGCTGGGATTCCAGATTTCCATGCGATGGTAGAGCCCCACGAGGATGATTTCCTGGTCCTCGTCCAGCGGCACGAGCTTCCGCAGCTTGCCAGGGATCAAAATGCGTCCGGCTTTGTCGATTTCGGAAGTGCCTGCCTCCGAGACGACGAAATGCATGAACAGCCGGCTCTGTTCTTCGTCGAGCGTGCACTTTGTGCGTTCGAGTACCTTTTCCCATTCCTTCATCGAGTAGATCAGAATCGACTGTTCCGGGCCTTTCAGAAAGACGACCGCCTGTCCCTGCGATTCGATCTGTTCCCGGATGGGAGACGGGACGATGAACCGTCCCTTTTCATCGACTTTGCACAGGTATTCGCCGGCGAACATCAGTGCCAGGTCTCCTTCACGAAGCCAAGGGGCGCCTCGTCCGTTCTCGAATCCATTGCTCCAGATCCGAACGAACGAACCGCCATTCTTTCCCAAGCTTGAAGGCCGGGATCTGATGGTTCTGAAGATAGCGGTAGAGCGTCCGCTGGGTAATCTTCAGGTATCGGCAGGTCTCGTCGGCGGTCATCAGTTCGCTCTTGGTTTCTTTGGCCATGCGACAACCGTCGGAAAATCGCCATTGGGCTTACGGCTCCAGGTTGGCGTAAGAGTAGAAAAAACAAGGAGATCTGTCAAGCGAATTTGTATGACAATGACTGTCAATACCCGTCAGATGTGTCGGTATCAAGTCCACCATCGTCAGTAGAATCAATGGCTTGCGACATGTCATCACCAAGGTCGTCGCCCATTTCGTTTCCGATGTGTTTCCTCAGTCGTTCCATGCTGGCCGGATCCTCATAGTCGAGTCCAGCTATCGTGTCGTCGTCCGTGAGTGCGGCCATCCTTGCCTCTTCCGATTTGGGAGACGCGAAGCGGGACATCAACCGCTCCAGACGACTGCTCCCGCAATGCGCACACAGTGGAGCGGGAGAGGAAGCGCGGCTGAGTTGCAGTATGCTGCTTGGCTTCCTGCAATCCAGGCATTGGTATTCGTAGATCGGCACGGTCAACTCCCCGCGCTTGTGAACGTCCGTGCCGCCTGTCTTGCGAGAATCCGGTCCGGCACGAGACTCGAGCCGATCGTTCGAGCCAACGTTACTGCCGACACCGAGGCTGCCCCGGCGGCCTTCAACGCCTTGGCACACTCGTTGAGCGTTGTTCCGGTGGTATAGACGTCGTCAATGACCAGGACGCGACGTCCGGCAAACGGCTCAGGGTTGCGCACGACGAAAGCCCGGCGGAGGTTGAGAAGACGCTTGGATCGGGTCAGGGATGTTTGCGGTTCGGTCGCTGTCACCCGGACAAGGTCGGTGGTCGAGACGGGGCGCATCATGTACCGTCCCAATCGATCGGCGATCAAGAGCGATTGGTTGAATTCACGGGTTCGCAACCTGGACGGATGCAGAGGGACAGGGACAAGGACATCGGCATCGAGTCCCTCCGGCAAGGCACGAATCATTGACGCGGCAAGCGGTGCGGCGAGCCCGTAAATGTTGCGATATTTGAACGCACAAATCGCATCCTGAAGCGGCGGCATGTAGGGAAACAGGGTCCAGGCTCGATCGTAGGCGGGCGGCCGTTCGAGACAGGGCTGGCATCGATGCGCGGGCGACCACGAATCGGCGATTGGCGAAACAAAGGGGTGATCGCACTGAGCACAACGAGATCCCGAGAGGGGCGTGATCATGTCCCAGCAGGTGCGACAGAGATATGCCGCTGGATCCATGCCCAGCGGTTGCGCGCAAGAGACACAATCGGCAGGAAGGACGGCGCGGAGCGCCAGACGACACCATCCGAGCACGTCCCACACACGAGGCGGCATCCAGAAACGGTAGGGGAACCTGGATCGGCTGTCAAGGTTGTCGCCTTCCAAAATGGTGTGATATACGAAATGAGGCGCCACGCCGCCACCGATGATCACACTCAAAGAGGTCTCGAAAATCTATATCAAAGGGAACGACCGCATCTGCGGGTTGGATCATGTGAATCTCGACGTCGCGGCCGGAACCTTCTGTGCCTTTGTCGGTCCGAGCGGGTGCGGAAAGAGCACGCTCCTCAACGTGATCGCGGGTCTGGACATGCCGACGTCAGGCACGATCTACCTGGACGGACTGTCGACCGCCGATTACAGTGCGGATGACTGGACCAGAACCCGGCGACACTCCATTGGCATCGTCTTCCAAGCCTTTCATCTCATCCCCGGTCTGACCGTCGAAGAGAACGTGACCTTTCCGCTGCTGCTTCGAGGGGAGCATGGCCGAAAGGTACGGAATCGCGTCGCGGAGGTCCTGTCGCTGGTACGGATGACCCACCGCGCCGCGCATCGTCCGAGCGAGCTTTCTGGAGGAGAGCAACAGCGTGTCGCGGTTGCACGCGCGATCGTGCATGAACCGAAGATTCTTCTCGCCGATGAGCCCACCGGGAATCTCGACTCACAGCACGGCGCCGAAATCATCGAACTGTTGCGAACGCTGGTCCTGGACTTTCGTCACACGGTCTTGCTGGTCACGCATAGTGCCGCCGCTGCCGGAGCCGCCGACTACGTCTGGGCCATGAAGGACGGGCGGCTGGCGACACGAACGATGCGGATGGCGGCGGCTCAAGAAGTCTGAGGAGTACGATGGACCTCACGGTCACGATCGCCGGGGTCAAATTCCCGGCCTGTTTCATGAATGCCTCCGGGGCCTTATGCGTGACGCGGGAGGAATTGACAGCCTTGGGCCGGTCCCACTCGGGTGCGGTCGTGACGAAGTCCATGACGGTCGAGCCGCGGGACGGCAATCCTTCGCCGCGCTACCATCCATTCGCCGGCGGCTCGATTAATTCGATGGGACTACCGAACCTGGGGTATCGTGCGTATGCTGGACTGATTCCGGAATTGAAGCGGTTCGGCAAGCCGGTGATTGCCAGCGTCGCCGGCCTCTGTGAAGATGATTTTCCGGCGATCGCGCGGGTCATCAACGACGCGCGGCCCGATCTGATCGAGGTGAATCTTTCCTGTCCCAACATTCCGGGCAAGCCTCAAATTGGGTACGATGCCGACGCTTCCGAACGTCTGATGAAACGCGTACGGCCATTGATCACCGTTCCCATGGGCGTGAAGTTGCCGCCGTATTTTGATCCGGCGCATCATCAGCTCATGGGAGAGGTCATCGGCCGTTGCGGCGTGGATTTCCTCAACCTGATCAACTCGGTCGGGAACGGCCTCGTCGTAAATCCCGGCGACGAAACGGTCGTGATCAAGCCAAAAGGCGGATTCGGCGGACTCGGCGGCGCCATCATCAAGCCTGTCGCGCTGGCGAACGTCCGGGCCTTCTACAAATACTTCAAGGGCACGATGCCGATCATCGGGACGGGCGGCGTCGTGAATGGCGTCGATGTGTTCGAGCATCTCCTGTGCGGTGCCACGGCGGTCCAAGTGGGGACGGCATTGGTCGAAGAAGGAATCCCAATCTTCGCCCGGCTGGAGAAAGAGCTCGCAGTTTGTCTTGAAAAAAAGGGCTACCAGTCGCCCGAAGAGTGCAGAGGCAGGTTGAAGGAGTTATAGCTGCCAGCGGCTTACTTGCCGAAGGATTTGGAGAGCAGTCCGAGTTGAAGGGCGCGTCGGAGAAGTTGCGCCACGTTCCGCACGTTCAATCGACGCATAAGATTAAAACGGTGCACTTCCACCGTGCGCACGCTGATCTGCAACATGTTCGCAATCTCGCGATTCGTATGCCCGACGGAGACCAGGCGCAGGATGTCTCGTTGTCTGGGCGTCAGCAATTCGAGGTCGACGGGTTCGTCGATCAACGCATCAGGCTTCCGTCGTAACGCGGTCTTCATGGTAATCCCACCTTCGATAGCCAGCAGTAACTTGAAGCGAGTCTAGCAAAGGTCCGAAAATCTGTAAACGAAACTGCCGATTTGTGCAGACGCCGCTCGAACCCGCATAAAACAAGGCCTGACGGCTTGTCAGGCCCTTTGAATTGGCTACGCACTTTTACTCGGGTGTAATCCAGGAATGGCACGGATCTCCCTGACCGCCTCCCTTGTTCTGACCGCCACACTCATCCGTGCTCACGGCGTTCAACAGCCCTTCCGAACCCTGCTGACCGTGACGGGGGTCGCCCTCGGCGTGGTCGCGGCGGTGGCCATTGCTGCGGCCAATGTGGAAGTGCTGCGGGCGTTTGAGCGGGCCGTTGTGACGGTGGCGGGAGCTGCCACCCTTGAAGTGTCGGCGCACGACCTTGGGGTCGACGAAACGCTGCTCGATCTCATCCGCAGCATACCCGGCATCGTTAACGCGTCTCCCCTCATCGAAGAAGCCGTTGTGCTCCACGGGGGCCCGCACGGCCCCGAAAGCGTCCAGGTCTATGGTCTTGATCTCCTCGCCGAAGCCGAGTCCCTCGGCTTCCGGCGTGAACGGAGCCAAGACGAGGAGGTGTTGGAGGATTTGCTGAAACGCGACACGGTGTACGTCGGCCGAGAACTAGCCCGAGAGTGGGATTTGCGGCGGGGAAGCCGGGTCGAGGCCAGGGCCGGTTCCCGGCTCAGGCAGTTGCGGGTGGCAGGCGTCATTCAAGGTGCTGACAGGCCCGGCTCCTACTGGAATCGGGTGATGGTCATGGACGTCGCTGCGGCGCAGGTCACCTTCGACATGATCGGCCGTGTAGACCGCATTCAACTCCTGACGGTTCCCGGCCGAGCAGTGGACGACATCGCCGCTGCCTTGCGGGCCGTGCTTCCCCCCGCAGCGGTCGTACAGCGGCCTGCACAGCGAACCGGCCAGGTCGAAAAGATGGTGGGAGCGTTTCAACTGAACCTGGCCGTCTTGAGCTGGGTCGGCCTATTGATCGGCATGTTCCTGGTCTACAACACAATGAGTTTTTCCGTCGCACAGCGACGGCGGGAGATCGGCATCTACCGCGCGCTCGGCATGACCGAGCGGCGTGTGGCGGCTCTGTTTCTTCTTGAAGCGGGTGTCTTCGGCTTTCTCGGCGGCGTGCTGGGGGCGCTGGCAGGACTGTGGTTGGCGCGCAGCCTGGTCAGCCTCGTGAGCCGCACCATCAGCGATCTGTACGTCCCTTTGACCTCGAGCGGGACGTTTGGCGCCTTCGACACCAAAACACTGACATTCCTCATCCAAGGGATTGCGATCGGTGTCGTCGTATCGATGGCGGGGGCGCTCGGCCCAAGCCTGGACGCCAGCCGAACGAGCGCGACCAAGGCGCTTGCCCCGGGTGACTATGAACAGTCTGAGACGGTTCGAAGCAGGCGCTATTTTTCGTGGGCGCTGATCTTGATGTCGGCGGGGATGCTTTGCATCCTGGGGCCGCCGATCAACGGGCTGCCGCTTTTTGGCTATGCAGCGACGTTGTGTCTGTTGGGCGCGTTGGCCTGTCTCTCCCCTGTCTGCATTGCGGCGCTGCGATGGTCGATCCAACGAAAGAGCAGGACGGCAGCGGCGCTTTCCGGGAGCCTAATGCGGATCGCCGCCGACCATGCGGCACGCCATCCAGGCCGTAATGCCGTCACCGTGTCAGCGCTGCTGGTTGGGCTGGCGATTATGATCGGCGTCGTTGTGATGGTCCGAAGTTTTCGAGGAACCGTCGAAGCCTGGGTCGATCAAACCGTCATGGCCGATCTCATCGTCGCACCGCCCGCTTGGCTGCACGGCAAACAGGTGGGACACGCCTCCAGGACATTGCCCGGCTCATGGCTCCCATCGCTGGAAGCGATCGAGGGAGTCTCGGCAGTCGATACGTATCGTGATGTCCAGGCGGAGATAAAGGGTCAGACGGCCTCCCTGGTTTCTCGCGATCTTCGACTCCATGCGAAGCGAGGACGCTACTTGATGGTGGAGGAGGATTGGGCCACGGTGCTCCGCCGCGCCGCCGAAACGGGCGGCGTCGTCGTTTCCGAGGTGCTGGCCAACCGGCTCGATCTCAGCCGCGGCCAAACGGTCACAATCACGACACCCGCCGGACCACTGGTCGTACCCATCGAAGGCGTGTTCTACGATTATGCGACCGACGGAGGAAAGGTGGTAATGGAGCGAACCGTCTACCGCCGGTTGTGGAAGGATGATCGCGTGACCGTCTTTGCACTCTATCTCTCTCCCGGCACAGAGGAAGCGGAGGTCAAAGATCGCATCGGCCAGGCGCTCGGCCGTTTGGACACGGCGCTGGCGCCGCCGATCGTCATCAGCAATGGAGAGCTTCGACGGGAGATTCTAACTATTTTCGACCGCACATTCGTCCTCACCTATGTGCTCGAGGCGATCGCCGTTCTGGTTGCCGTGCTGGGGATTGTCAACACGCTTGTGACGGCTGTATTGGAGCGACGGCGTGAGCTCGCCACGCTGCAGGCGATCGGGGCCAGCCGGACGCAGATCGAGCGGTTGGTCCAATGGGAGGCGATTTACCTAGGCGCGATCGGCGCCCTCTTGGGCGTGGTGGGAGGCCTCGCGCTGGCCTGGATACTGATTGCCGTCATTAACAAACAATCGTTCGGATGGACGATCCGCATGACGTTTCCGATGGCGGTGCTCATTCAAGCCGTGGTCCTGGCGGTAGGCGCTGCCTGGATTGCCGGCTATCTCCCTGCGCGTTGGGCGGCGCGACAGCCCGTCGGTGAGGGATTGCGGGACGAGTAGACGCTCATCAAAACCACGATCGAAACGGAGTCAGCAGCACGCCGAGCGCCCTATGCAACCATTGCCGGTTTTCCAATTGTTCTCGGGTGAGCTTTTTCGAGTGAGCGATGTCTTCTACGAAGATCTCCTCTAGCCGTTTAGCAGTACTTCGATCGTAGAACATGACATTCAACTCGTCGTTCATCGCCATTGACCGGTTGTCGAAGTTTGCACTTCCCACGGTCGCCCACGTACCGTCGATGATCATCATCTTCGTATGAAGGAGCGCGGGTGCGTACTCATGCAACTGGATTCCACCGTCCAGCAGCGGGCCGAACACCTCTCGTTGAGACGCCTGAGTCACGAATTCGACTCCCGAACCCCTCTCGACGCTGGGGATTAGGACACGGACGCGAACGTCTCGTTGCGTGGCTTCGAGTAGCGCCCTCATCAGCAGCTCGTCGGGTAGAAGATACGGCGTGGAGATGAGGATCGAGCGGCGTGCGGAGGAAATTGCTTGCAGGAAGACTCGGTACATCGCTTCGTTGCCTTGAACGGGAGAGCTGCGCACGATTTGCACCTGCACGGGCAGATCTTTGATTTCCACGGGTGGGTGAGGAAAATAGTCTTGGCCGCCCAGGAGCATCCCGGTGGCCTCCCGCCAATGCTCGATAAAGGCTTCCTGCAGGCTTTGCACGACCGGGCCTTCAAGACGGACATTCGTTTCCCGCCAGTGCCCATCCGTTCGGCCGTCACCGTTCCACGTATCATCAATGCCGAAGCCACCCGTGAAGCCCACTCGTCCGTCTATGACGACGACTCGGCGGTGGTTGCGTTTGTTCGTCCGTTCGAGGCTCCACAGCCTCAACGGCCGGAAGTCCGGAATGATCGTACAGCCTGCGGTCTTGAGCGCGTCCACATACCGTTTCGGGAATCCGGCTGCGCCATGCGCGTCCAGGACTATCGTCACACGCACCTGCGCAAGGCACCGTTCGGCCAGGGCTTGCACGAGCTCATCGGCGACCTTGCCTTCGTGAAAGATATAGGCTTCAAACGTGATCGTCTTTTGAGCCGAGCGAATCGCCTCGATCAACGAAGGAAATGTCTCCTCACCGTTGAGCAGAATCTTCACGCGATTGTTGCCGACGATTGGCGCTCCCGCGAATGCCTCTAAGGAGGCCTTGAAGGCCGGATCCTCGATCGTCAAGGCAGGAAGGCTGAGCGGCGTGGGAGTCGAGGCGCAGCCGGCGAGCCATGCGGCAAAAAAAAGCCAGCGTCCCTTAAGGGAAAGGCCTGCCTTTACCGGCCCGAGCTTTCGTATGGTAAGGTGACTGACCCCCTTCAACACCTAATCTCAACCCCTATCGCAGGAAAGTGAGGTCGTAGAGACGATGACTGCCTTGAGTAATTCCCGGTCGTTGACGATAAGGTCCCTGATGCCCTCGATGATGCTGCTGTGGTATGCGGCCTTGTTTGCGGCGTTGGCGATTGCGCCAATGGATGCGCGCATCTGGTGGGGATCCAACATTCTGCCGCTCGTCTTCGTGGCCACGCTCATACTCACGTATCGAGCGTTTCCCTTGTCCAATACGTCCTACATGCTGATCGCCGCCTGGTTGACGCTCCATACAATCGCCGTTCATTACACCTATCCTAAGGTTCCGGTTGGATTTTGGTTGGAGGCTTGGTTCGACTTCCATCGCAACCATTTCGACAGGATCGTCCATTTCAGCTTCGGATTCTTCATGACCCTGCCGCTGGTGGAAATCTTTCGACGCCGTTGTCAGGTCAGGGGCTGGCTGTTGCCGTATCTGGTCGTGATCACGGTCCTGGGCTTCAGCGCGTTCTGGGAGATCGTCGAAGCCTGGATCGGTCAGATCGCTCACCCGGATATCGAAAGGGCGATGGTCGGTCATCAGGGCGATGTGTGGGATCCTCAACGCGATATGGCGTCCGCCTTGTACGGCTCGCTGGTCTACGTTGCCTATTTGACTGTGACACGGTCGCTTCAGGAAGAGACGATAAAGCCCCCTTCTGAATCGGATGAGCTCCTCGATGCTGCGCAGCCGATGCCGGCTATCGGCGAAGGGGTCTAACGCGATAGGGCGATGACCAGCGCGATAAGCGACAGCAGCAGACTGGCCGCCGCCCACCACGTCAGCCGCCGGACTTTTTTCTCCAGCGCGTCGGAACGTTCGGCGAGCCATTCGACCGATTGCTCGATGGCTGTCACCCGCCCATCCTCCGTCGTCCCAGTGCGGACGGGTCTGTCCAGCAGGGCTTTGACCACCGGAAGCAATCTGGGGAGCTGCTTGATCAACAGGCTGAAGAATGGGTTCATCGCAAGAACATCTCTTGTCATCGGGGGACATGTTTTCGGTCTTCGGCCTTCACGGCCATTTGAGGACTCATCAGCTCGATGCTCAAGACCGGCCCCATCAGCTGCAACGGCCCCTCGAATCGTATGAAACTCGGCACGTCGTCGGCCAGGATGTAGCAGTCGTAGTGAAAATCGGCCGGCAGTTTGCCGAGCATGGTGCCGACAAACTTTTTGACGGGACCGATCTCCGGCTTGAAGGCATATTGCCAGGCTTTGCGGGATTGATCACCCACGCGGATGACCTGCTCGCCTTCGAATGACAACTCCAGCGCGATCGGTGTTGGTTCAGGGATAAAGGCCAGGACGTTCACCTTTTCCGTGGCGCCTTTCGGCAGATTCAACAACGTCGTGATGATCATGCCGTTATAGGCGTCCTTCGGCACATCGATGTCGCCGGTCAGCACCTTCTCTTTGCCATCTTCCCCTGATCGGGTTCGAACCTCGTACGACGAGGTGCCCCGATCGACCACGACATCCATTTGTTCGGGAAAGGAAGGGCCTCGCTGAATAAGCTGATAGCGGATCAACGTGAATACCCGCTGTTGTGAAAACGCCACCTTTTCGTCGTGCAGCGAGCCGTCTTTGAACCGGAAGACGAGCCGGCTTTCTGCGACCCCCCCCTCCCTGACGGTCTGCGTCAGTTCGCCGTGACCGACGATATCGCCTTCCGCAGACCGCACGAGCAAAAACCCATGCGTCAGCCCTTCCGGAAACCGGACGGCCACGGGAGCGGACTCCGCTCGTTCGGGCGAGAGTGCGATGGTCCCAAGGAGCACGACAAGCAGGCAACAGAGGGCGACCGCAGAGTTCCGGCCTGGCCACGCCGCGGTATTGACGGAGCGATCATTCACCCAGCAACTCCGCCAGCGGTTTCAAGTCCTCCACCCGTTCGGCAAACACCTTCACCATGCCCATGATCGGAATGGCGAACAACAGGCCCCACACGCCCCAAAGCCAGCCCCAGAACAGCAAAGCGACGAAAACGGCCGTGGTATTCATCTTCGTCATCTTGCCGCCCATCCATGTCAGCAGTACCGTTCCGACCAGCGTCGCGATGGCGAGGGAGCTGACCGCCACCACCACCGCCATGGACAAGGATTCGAATTGCATGAAGGCTGCCATGCCGGTCGCGAGCGCGGTTAGCGCCGGTCCCAAATACGGAATGAAGTGCAGGACGCCCGCTGCGACGGCCCAGGCCCCCGCATTGTCCAAGCCGATCCATCGAAAAGCGGCCCATGTGAGGAAGCCGAGGAGAATGTTAGCCACCAGGAGGGTCAGCATGTAGTTTTGAATCGAGCGGTCGATATCGTCCAGGATTGCTGCGGTGATCTTTCGCTCGGACAACGACGGTCCGCTGATGCGCATGAGTTTTCGTCTAAAGGTATCGCCGGACAACAAGAGAAACATCACGAGCAGCAGCAGCATGACGGTGTCGCCGATGAGACCGAACATGCCCAATGAACCGGTCCAGAGCCAGTCGACCAGGTTGATTTTTGGTTTCTCGATCACGACCCTCGTCGGCGGTTTCTGGGTCTTGCCTTGACCATCGGTCGCCTGATTGGTGGCCTGATTCGTGGCCTGATTCGTGGCTTGCTCTATCTCACGTGCAGCCTCCTGAACTTTCAACATTGGATTGGGCTGGACGGCCAAGTCGCGCAGTGTGGCGGAGAGCTTTGTGGCGGCGTCCGGCACCTCATCAAGAATCCTTTCGACCTGTCCGCGCAGCGACAAAACAGCCGCTCCCATGGTGCCGAGCAGTACAATCATCGCGATCGTCGTGCCAACGAAACGGGGGATCTTGAACCGTTCGAGATTTCGCACGAGAGGATTGAGGGTGATCGCCAGAATTAGGCCCAGGACGAGCGGTATGAAGAAGCGTGCCGCAGACGACAACGCAAAGACGACGGCGACAGTGGACAAAATGAGTGCAGCCACACTTTGCGAGTCGGCAGGAAGGCTTGTCGCCGAAGCACCGTCGGTTGCTGAGGTCTGCGAGACGGGAGGAAACGTGCCGGACGGACGGCTGGTTGTGCTTTCTTTTGTCTGCATGCAGGTGCCGGGCGGTGAGCAACGAGCCTCTCCGTCCATGACAACACAGCCTTAGGGGAACCCCTACTAGGAGAAGTCCTTGCCGGAGCCCGAGGAGCGAGAGCGTTACGATCAGACGCTGAGGGAAGGAGCGGGCTGCCTGTAGTCGACTTCAATGCTGAATCCGAGGTCACGGATCATTCCCCAAACTTCAGGAGCTGGTGCCCCTGGCGTGGTGAGGTATCCATTGACGAAGACGGAGTCCGCCGGATAAAGCGCCAATGGTTGGAGGCTCCGCAAGTTATGTTCGCGTCCTCCCGCAATGCGGATTTCCGTCCTGGGGTGAAGAAAGCGGAAGAGACACAAAACTTTTAGGCAGCGCTGAGGAGTGAGATGATCGCACCCTTCCAGAGGCGTTCCGGGCACGGGATGCAGTGTGTTGAGGGGAATGGAGTCCGGTTTGACCTCCCGCAATGCCATTGCAAGATCGATGAGATCGTCGTCGGCTTCGCCCATGCCCACGATGCCTCCCGAGCAGATTTCCAGCCCGGCGGCGCGGGCGTGTTGTATCGTGGCGAGACGATCCTGGAAGGTATGTGTCGTGCAGATCGAGCCGTGGAAGGCTTCGCTGGTGTTCAAATTGTGGTTCACCCGATCAACGCCTGCTGCCTTGAGCCGTTTGGCTTGAGTTTCGTTGAGGAGGCCCAAAGAACAGCAGATTTGAATGGGCAATTCGTCTTTGATTGCGCGAACAGCGCCGGCAATTTCGTCGATCTCGCGATCCAACGGACCGCGTCCGCTAATGACGATGCAATAACGCTGAGCTTTCGAGGCGGCCGCCCGGCGCGCGCCATCGACCATCTGGCTCCGCGGCACAAGATTGTACCGGTCGATCGCGGCCGTTGAGACGGAGGACTGGGAACAGTAATGGCAATCTTCCTGGCAGGCCCCGCTCTTCGCGTTTTGGAGCATTTGCAGGCGCACCGTCTTGCCGAAATACCGCGAGCGGACGGCAAAGGCGGCGTGCAGCAGGGCGAGCAGGTTCTCGTCGGGCGTGTGTAGGGCGGCACGGCATTCCGCGCGGGTGAGGACTTCGTCGTTGAGCGCTTTGTGCGCGTAGGCCGCGTAATCCGTCATCTCAGTGACCTTATCTTATAAGGGCCGGTGATTGGCCTGCCGAGGCAGCGACACGCGTCCTCTGCTGCGACTGGCCGCCGTATGTCGAAGGAAAGCTACACGGTTTCAAACGGAGAAGCAATGCCTTGGTAGGGAATGCTCCGGCCGGCCGTCGACGCGCTGTCGCGTGCGGCAGCCGGACCGCCTTCGAGCCGGGGAAGCGCGACGAAAGTGTTCCAATTACCGCACCGGCGGCAGCGTCCTGACCATTCCATCGTGTCCTGTTGGCAGGCGGTGCAGACGTACGGCACGACGACGCGCTTTTTGAATTGCAGCGCTTTTTTGAGTTCGACGACCGCCTGTTCCATGTGCTGTTTGCGCAGAAACAGATTGGCCATGATCTTGTGGTAA
>JBKPKC010000174.1:0-6290 GCA_046765595.1 Nitrospirota bacterium | reverse complement strand
GCAAAAACGACGTAGAGGTCCGAATCCGTCTAGAGTTCGAGCGTCGATTTGCGTACAGTGAAAGCACGGAAGCGGCATTCTTTTTGGCTACACGATGATGACGAACGACGAGCGATGCCATCAAGCCCTGTTGTCGAGAGACGCCCGTTTCGACGGAACGTTTTTCGTGGCCGTGAAGACGACCGGCATCTATTGTCGTCCGATCTGCCCGGCTCGCCCCAAACGGGAGAATGTCGAATTCTTCAGGACGGCGCGGGCTGCCGAGACAGCCGGGTATCGGCCATGTCTGCGATGCCGTCCCGAGTCTGCGCCCGGTTCGCCGGCCTGGATCGGAACCAGCGCCACCGTCGAGCGAGCGCTCAGGCTGATCGCGCAGGGAAGCTTGGAAAACAGTACGGAAGAGGCGTTGGCTGATCGACTCGGCATCACGGCACGACATCTCAGACGGTTGTTCGACGGAGCGTTCGGCTGTACGCCCAAGCAATTGCATGACGCAGCAAGGCTCGATTTCGCCAGGAAACTGATTCTCGAAACCCGTCTTCCGATGACCGAGATCGCCTTTGCGGTGGGGTTTCGCTCGGTGCGACGGTTCAACGCTGCCGTCAAAGCACGGTTCCAACGTCCGCCGTCAACGCTCCGATCCTTGCGGAGAGGGGAAAAGCCCACGCCGCTGATCCGACTTTCCCTTGCCTTCCGACCTCCCTACCATTGGGACGGCGTGCTCGACTACTACCGTAGACATCGGATTGATGGCATCGAAGCGGTTGAGAATGATGCGTTCTCACGCGTGTTTCGCCTGCGGGGGTCCGGTACCACGGGGTTCTTCCGTGTTCGGTCACACGGCCTCAAGCCGGAACTGCTTCTCGAACTGATCATCTCCGACGCGAGGCAGCTCATGAAGGTCGTGCAGCGCAGTCGGCGCATGTTTGACGTGGATGCCGATCCGCTCGTCATCGCGCAGGCGTTTGCCCGATCGGCCGTGCTGAGCTCGCTTCAGCAGCGCAATCCCGGTGCGCGATTGGCCAGCGGCTTTGATCCGTTCGAAACTGCGATCGGGACGATTCTCGGACAAGTGGTTTCCGTCGGACAGGCCTCGCGGCTCATGAGCGATCTTGTGTCAGCCTACGGCGAGGAGATCCCGCATCCGCTCACTGGCGACCGGATTCGTGTTTTTCCCGGTCCGCGCACACTGGCGGAGTCGGATCTCGGCCTGTTGAAAACGACCGCTCAGAAACGCGAGGCCATCCGACAGTTCTCCTGCCGCGTTCAGGATGGAGCGCTTGACCTTGATCGCTTGGAGGATGCGGAAACGTTCAAAAATACCGTCCGAACCGTCCCCGGCATCGGCCCTTGGAGCGCCGAATATATCCTGCTCAGAGCGCTGGGCGACTCGGACGCGTTTCCAGCCGACGATTTGGTGTTGAACCGCTTTCTCAAGGCCAATCCAGAGATCGACCCGGACGCCGCCCGGCCATGGCGCGGATATCTGGCGCTGCTCATCTGGGAGAGGTACGCTCATGTATCGCATGAAGAAAGGACGCGCAAGCATGCTTTGGTCCAGGACCATGAACTCATCCGTCGGATCCCTCACGCTAGTGGCAAACGAGTCGCATCTGGTCGGGGTGCTCTGGCCCAACGAGCGTCCGATTCGCGTCGCGTTGGACCGGTGGCATGAGGACCGCGATCATCCTGTCCTCGTCGAGGCTGATCGGCAGTTAACAGAATACCTCGCCGGGAAGCGAACGGCGTTTGAGCTCTCGATTCATGTCGAGGGAACACCGTTCCAGAAGCGTGTCTGGCAATACTTGCTCACCATTCCCTATGGACAGACTCGAAGCTATGGGCATGTGGCCAGGGCCATGGGAAGCGGATCGGCTTCCCGGGCCGTGGGCCTCGCCACGAGCAAGAATCCGCTGTCCATTGTTGTCCCGTGCCATCGAGTGATCGGCGCTTCCGGAAGACTGACCGGCTTTGCAGGCGGACTCGAGATCAAGGCACGACTGCTCACCCTCGAAGGGGCGAGCGGTGCGATGACGATTGGCCTGGGAAAGGGACGGGAGGCGTCCGCACTTTTGGCGAGGGTCCCCGATAATCTTCCCTAGCCGCGCGCCGGCGTCTGGACAAGTGGCCCCTTAGAATTCGATAGTACGGCGGTGTGAACAACAGTCAGGGAAGGAGGCAACATCATGGCAAAAACTTGGAACGCCAAAGCGTACGCTGCTGCGAGTCCGACATCGTCGATGGCCTCCACCACGATTTCCCGGCGGGAGCCCGCGACATACGACGTTCAGATCGAAATCCTGTTCTGCGGCATCTGCCATTCCGACCTCCATACCGTCCGGGACGAATGGAAGAGCGTCTTTCCGACCATCTATCCGTGCGTTCCCGGCCATGAGATCGTGGGCCGGGTCACAGCAGTCGGCTCGGCCGTCACCAAGTTCAAGGTGGGCGACACTGCCGCAGTCGGCTGCCTGGTCGATTCGGATCGCACTTGCTCCGAGTGTCAGGCCGGCCTGGAGCAGTTCTGTCCGAATATGACGCTAACCTACAACTCACCGGACCAGCACCTCGGGGGCATCACGTACGGCGGCTACTCGGAAGGCATCGTCGTGGACGAGCGTTTTGTCTTGCGTGTCCCCTCAAAGCTCGACTTGGCCGGCGCCGCGCCGCTGCTTTGTGCAGGCATCACGACGTATTCGCCGTTGCGCCATTGGGGCGTGACCAAAGGCAAGAAAGTCGGGGTGGTGGGGCTCGGCGGGTTGGGTCACATGGCCGTCAAGATCGCGCATGCGCTCGGAGCTCACGTGGTCGTGTTCACCACGTCACCCGCCAAGAAGGACGATGCCCTTCGCCTGGGGGCCGACGAAGTCGTCATCTCGCGCCACAGCAATGAGATGAAACAACACAGCGGAAGCTTCGATTTCATCCTCGATGCCGTCTCTGCCGACCATGACATCAACGCCTATGTGCAGCTTCTTCGCCGCGACGGCACCATTACGCTGGTCGGTGCGCCGGAGAAGCCGCTGGCCGTGCCTGCCTTCAGCCTGATCTTCGGACGCCGCAGCCTCTCCGGCTCACCCATCGGAGGGATTCCCGAGACCCAGGAGATGCTCGATTTCTGCGGAACACATAAGATCACGGCCGACGTCGAAGTCATCCCGATCCAACAGGTCAACGAAGCCTATGACCGACTGCTCAAGTCAGACGTGAAGTACCGGTTCTCGATCGACATGGCGTCGCTCAAATCCCGATGAAGGGTCGAGCGCTCTACTGCCCTTGTGCGCGGCGCGAAAGCGACACGATGTAAGCCGCCGAGCGGGCGGCGATCATGGGATCGGCCGCCTCGATTCCTGGAACCAGCGCTCCAGGGACGAAGAGCAGCTTCTTTTCTGCTGCCTGACTGTCCGCCACTGTCTTCGTGATCGTGATCGTGCCCAGTTCGACCTTCTTCCTCGTATCCGGCCAGACGACCGTGGGATTATCGATCGTGTCCCCCGGCTCGGACACTTGCGCCAGCAATTTGAATTTCACGGGACCGCGGCGAAGGCGGTCGCGTATTTCGTCGGTCAAATAGTCCGGTCCCGATGTTGCGACCTGTTCCTTGGACAGGTATGTTGCGCCGCCTACCGGTTGCAGTTGATAACGGATGTGAGTAGCCACGCCCTTGGTATTCGTAAGTTTAAAGGCATTGATCCCGAAATAGGGCAGCGTAGCGTAGCTCACCGGCGGCGGCTTCGGCGTTTCCACGAAGGCTTTGGCGGCCGGATGACCGCCCAAGAATTTCTCGAACTCGGTGGGTTTGGGGGCGTCAGGTCCGCTGGCGGCAATCGCGAGCAGAAAATCTCGGAACTCTTCCGCATTGGCCACCGGGAAGCCGTTGAAGGACAGGACGACGAGATCCGTCTGTGTGCCGTCTGGCAACTTGAATTTCACCGCCATCCCCCGCGGCATGTCGTTCGTATCGGGAACGGTCGGCACTCCTGAGCCGGCGGAGAAACGCACGGTCACCGGAAGAGGAGTTTTGCGTTTTTGCAAGTGGGCGGCTTTGGTCAAAGATGCCGCCGACGCGCTGGCCGTGAAGGTACCTTCCAGGACGACGCCTTTGGCATGATTGGCCCGGATGCCGGGATGCACGCCGAATACGGCATTGAACGCATCGACGAGCTGCTCCGCCAGCGATTTCTGCGGGGCCGGTGCATCTTGAGCTCCGGCATGCAACGGCATCGTGAGAGAGAAGAACGCCACTGCAGCCGCGGCGACCAGTATTCTCATTGTGAGGTCCTCCCAGTTGATCGTGCGAGTCGTCGCAGGCGCTTACGCCGCGACCGACGCATCGGCGGAGAAAGAAATCCAGCTTGAGAACGTCGTGCAGTATAGGTACAACTGCCGTGGGAGAACACTGTCAGTATTGACAGGTGAGCGTTGGTATCCTGTAATCTCTTCCATGGGCCGGTCAGGACCGCGATGGTCTCGGCCTGTCGTGTGAAAATTGGTTTATTGGATCTCGCATGATTCTTCGGTCACTCAAGATCGTGCTCACCGTGTTCGCTGCGGCCGTGGCGGTCGCCGCCGCCCGGCAGCCGGCGGGCGCTGAACCGTTGACCGTCGGAGCTCCGCCCAGTTTACGGCCGGCGTTCAGCGAAATTCTGCCGATGTTCGAGCGGGAATACGACGCCCCCATCAAGATCGTCTACACGCCGTCGAAAACGCTTCTCCGTCAGATCGAAAAGGGCGCTCCCATCGACGTGTTTCTGTCGGCGGGAAAAGAAGAAGTGGACTATCTGCACAAAAAAGGATTGACGCTCAACGGCCCTCCACGGATCTATGCGCAGACGTCCCTCGTCCTCGTCATGTCGTCGGATTCGCAGGCCTCGCTGATTTCGCTGCGGGACGCGCTGGCTAATCGGACCCTGCGCATCGCGCTGGGCGATCCTCGAACGTCCTCATTGGGAGACGCGACGGAACGAGCGCTGGCCAAAATTTCTCCGTCGTACAAAAACCGCCCCAACATCCTGTATGCGTCGCACAGCGAGGACATCATGGAATTGATTCGGGCGGGGAAGGCTGATGTCGGGCTGGTCTACCGTGTGGATTCGATCAACAGCGGGCATGTGCGCATGAGCGATGACGACCCCTTCGGCACATATGTGCCGATTCAGTTTGGGCAAGCCGTTGCATCGACGTGCCGGGCTCCATTACGGGATGCCGCAGATAAGTTTTCCTCGTTCCTGATGACGCCTCGCATCCAAAAGCTTTTGGTGAAATACGGGTTTGACTCCGCCCCGTTGCCGGTGGAGCCACCTGTCATCAACAAGAAGGAGAAGGCCCCATGACCCGGAAAGCCGTGACCTGGACCGTTGTCATTGCCACGATCGCGGCGCTCGCAGGCTCGAACATTTTCGCCGTCGAAAAGCCATCCGGGGCGCCGGTGGGCGTCGCGCCGGAAACCGTTGCCGACTACTTGCGCGCCGTCATCATGGCGCACCGCCATTTTTATACCATTCACATCGCCAACCGGCTTCGGCAGGAGCGTATAGTGGATGTCTCGGAAAATTGGCGCACTACCCATTCCCTGCCGTTACCCGTGCAGCTGATACGGGAGACCAGCGAAATCGCCGAATTGACAGGGCCGAACGTCCGTTACCGCCTGATCAGCCAATGGCCCATCAACAAGGCGAATGCGGCGGGCACTGAATTCGAACGGCGTGGTCTCAAGGAAGTGCAGGCCAGGCCCAATAGGCCGTACTCGAGTTCCAGTTCGGCGGCCGGCAGCGCCGAGCAATTATTTGAGGCGGTCTATGCCGATATCGCTGTGACGGCGGCGTGCGTCGAATGTCACAACGCCCACCCCAGCAGTCCGAAGAAGGATTTCAAGGTCGGCGACGTGATGGGAGGGCTGGTCATCAGCTTCCCATTGGTGAAGAAGTGAGCGGAACCGGTGCGTGCACACTTACTTATCCGGTGTACGTCGAAACGTGCCCAATCCTTCCTTGTTCAGATTTTCCACCAGCACCAGCGAGGCTTTGCCCGTTCCGTCTATCATGAACGTGACGCCGCTGAACCCCACCGCGTTTTCGCCGGTCGTCTCATAATAAAACGTGTCGTGGTTATAGTGGGTCAGCGGATAGGCCAATGGCTTAGGGCCCTGCTTCATCGTCAGTTTGCCACTCTGTTCGACGATTTCGATTGGGCCATAGAAGTCGTTGTCATACGTGCCGGCATACACGGTATTCGACAGCGCGGCCCCGCGTGATGAGGGGGGCTTGGAGTAATCGATCGGACTGTGGTCT
>JBKPKC010000173.1:0-10947 GCA_046765595.1 Nitrospirota bacterium | reverse complement strand
TATCAAACCCATTTCTTATGGAGCACTAGGAAAGGACCCGGCGATCAGAGCAGGAGAATCAGCGCATGGGTGCTGCGAGCGGTGAAGGACCCAGTGGTGCCGCCAGCGGCGACGGACCCAGCGGCTTGCTGAGAGGCGATTGGGGCAGCGGCGTGGCGAGCGGCGATTGGGGCAGCGGCGTGGCGAGCGGTGATTGAGGCAACGGTGTGGCGAGCGGTGATTGAGGCAATGGCGTCGCGAGGGGCGATGGCGGCAGTGGCGTGGCGAGGGGCGATGGCGGCAGCGGTGCCGCGAGCGGCGACTGTGAAGCGGGCGGAAGGAATGGTCCGCCCAATTGGCCGCCCGGCGGCGGCACTTGCGCAGCGGAAGGGCTGACGTCCGCCCGACCATTGGCCTCGACCGCGGCGAGATGCGGATTTGAGGGGTGCAGCTGTCTGGCCCGATGCAGCAGCTCGTTGATCTGGTGCACTTTCGCCGGCGTCACATACGCATATCCGGCCAGCGCTTGGGCGACGAGCGCATCGGATTGCATTTGGTTGAGTACCTGCTGCCGCTGTAGCGTCAGCGCCTGCACCTGCTCCGCGGTAGTGGCTGCAGTCAACGCTTGATTGGCGGCGTCGAGCCGCTGCCTGAGCTGATCGGTTTCGGTCCGGAGCGAGGCCAGCTCCCGCGTGGCGCTCTCATTGTCCCGGAGCGCATTGATGGCGAGAATGACTTCGTCCTGATCGGCCTGGGCCGTCAGGTCGACGCGAACCACGATGGCACCGTCTTCGAGGCGCGTGCTGGTCCGCTGATTAAGCACGGTGACAATGCCGGCGGTATAGGTGCGGATCTCATCGCGCGTCAGGTCGAAGTTTTGCACTTCGGTCACGCTTTCGAGATAGGTGGCCACCTGCTCGAGCGCCTGACGTTTGGCGGCCTCCACAGCCATCCGCGTGGCGTCCAATCGCGTATCGTGATCTCCGAGACGATATTCGGCGGTGGCGGTGACGGTGCGAATGGTCGGCGGCCCCTTCGGGCGTTCAACCGGTGACGAGGCTTCCGGCATGAGTGCGATGGCGTCCCCGCGGTATTTCTCAGGGATCGAGTACAGTTCATTGGTGAAGTTCACGGTGCCGGAATCGTCTTTATAGCGGTAGATCTGACTGCCGGCAGAGGCCTGGACGGCCGCAGCGAGGAGGAAAAAAGCAATGAGACGGGCAGACAAGTGCATGACGCGTCCCTTCTTC
Source organism: Nitrospirota bacterium (assembly GCA_046765595.1). Lineage (GTDB taxonomy): Bacteria > Nitrospirota > Nitrospiria > Nitrospirales > Nitrospiraceae > Nitrospira_C. The sequence continues at coordinate 9,718 of JBKPKC010000173.1, read as the reverse complement.
ACCATACCACGTTCCGATGTCGGCTGGCGCGTCTGCCGAAGATTGACTTGCGTCCAGCCGCTCGTTATAAAACCGTCGAGGCCGACGGTGATGAGCGGACCCAGGCGCTCTCCACAGAGGCAGCATGGACCATGCCGATTCACACACTACCTATCGATATTTGATTGACCTTTGGACGTCGGGCGTCCGGGACTACCACAGCCTCTTGTCCGACTACCTGACGGCGAATTCGATTTTCGTCGCGGCGATCGGCCTGCTTCTCGCGCGGCAACCCTTGATCCTCATTTTCAATCTGTTGGTCATTATCCTCTGCTTGTTCGGTGTACTCATGACGTTGCAAATGGCCATCGTGCTAGGGCGTTTTTCCGCCCAAACCACCTTGTGGGAATGGCATCTCCGGGGGATCGAGAATTCGGGCGATTGGAACCAGGCCACGCTGTTCGTTGATCTCCATCGATACCGCGACCGGCATGAATCGCTCACCGAGCAAAACAACGATCCGCCGATCGTCCATCCACCGTGGGCCCTTCGTCAGCACCGTCAATGGTGGGCGCGGCGCGAAATCAGCTTTCCGTTGTTCTTTGGAACCATATACGTTCTGTTCCTTGCATGGAGCGTCACTCAGCTCGCCGGCTAAACAGTGGTCTAGTGGAGACGCGCAAGATGGCCAGTGTGCTGTTGTTGATCGTGTTAACGCTCCTGAACGGGGCGGCTGCGGGCGCTGAATCGGAATTCAGTCCGTCCTCGGTTGCCAAAGGCGTCTTTCTTGTGGCGAGTCCGTCCCTGAATGATCCGAACTTTCGCGGAACCGTCGTGCTGGTGCTCGAGCATGGTTCGCAGGGAACGCTCGGGCTCATTCTAAATCGCCCCACAGAGATGCTCCTCTCGGAGGCCTTGCCCGATGTCGCCGGTCTCAGAGGCACGAACCACCGCCTATTTGCTGGCGGACCGGTTCAGCCTGGCGCAATGCTCCTGCTGTCGCGTTTGAAGGAGCCTCAGCCGGAGATGCGGCTGGTATTCGACAGTGTGTATGTGGGAGGGACGCCGGAGCTGTTGGAGCGCATTATTGAACGGGCTGCGCCGGCCGATCGATTCAGAGCCTTTGCCGGCTACGCCGGATGGGCCCCCGGACAGCTCGGCTTTGAGATGCGTCAGGGCGCGTGGGCAGTCTTGTCCCCGGAGAGCACGCTGTTCGAGCAGGATCCCGCCCTGCTCTGGCAGGACAGCCTTGCGCGTCTTCAGACGCCCAGAGTGATCGCCAATTGACGCAGACACATCACTATAAAACGGCACTCTGCTTGGCGTTGACGATGATCTTCTCGGTAGCCGCCTGTGCGAAGTCCTTCGACATGTCGGGCGAACAGATGACACCGCTGGGACCCGAATGGGGCGTCGTGATCGGTTCGGTTCTGGTCAAGCCGGCCAAAACGGCGGAAAGCGGTGCCAAGTCACGAGACACCGCCGACATGTCGTACGATTTCGACATCGTCCAAAGTCCTCCCGGCGATCCTGACGGCGAAAGTCCCTATGCAGAGCGCTATCGTCTGGAGGCAAAGGCCGGCGAAGAGCGATTCTTCGTCTCGCGACTGCGCACCGGGAGATATCTTCTCAAAGCTTTTGGGCAGGACCGGATGGTGGGCACGGGCGGCGACCTCGGCTTGGTCTTCGAGAGCATGGGAGGGGAAGTGCACTATATCGGCCGCCTCCTCGTAGAGCTGCCTCAACGCGTGTCGCGGGGGAAGGAATATCGTTTTACCGTGGAAAACGCCCGCGAGTCGACGTTGGGTAGGCTTACCGGGCGTCACGCGGAGCTGGCCAAACAGGCAATCGACGCTCCCATGCGGTCGCGAGAGTAGTCGATATGAGGGAAAGAAAGGACCAGTTGATGCGCGACCGTTGCGGGGTTCGACGCTCCTCTCACCTCATCTTCTGCATTGCGGTGGCAGCGATGGGATGGTGGACCGCTCTTTCGGCTGCGGAGTCCGCTCCCTCGGCCGTCGTTGAAGAGAGCGGCGGCGAACACATGGCCGGAATGGTCGAAGCGATGACACCCCATCAACGACAGGGTCCGCATATGAAACACATGAAATGGACGGCGTTGCGGCAGGGCGATGCGGGTGATCGGGAACGTGCAGATCAGATTGTCCACACCCTGCGAGAAGCCTTGGAGAAGTACAAGGACTACCACGCCGCCTTGGACGACGGGTTCGTGCCGATGCACCCCGAGCGGAAGCCCCGTCATTATCATTTTGCCAACAAGGGGCGCCGGTTGCAGGCCAGGACGTATTTCGATGCGGCCCAGCCGACATCACTGCTCTATAAGCATACCGGCGAGGGCTATGAACTCGAGGGAGCCATGTATACCGCGCCCAGGGGCATGACCGAAGATGAACTGAACCAGCGTATCCCCCTCAGCATTGCCCGATGGCATGCCCACGTCAACATCTGTCTCGTCCCGGACGGCAGCGGGCGGCGGCTGACCCGAAGGCAGTTCGGCTTCAAGGGCACCATCGCCGACGAATCGGAATGCCGGCAGGCCGGAGGGCATTTTGTACCTCAAGCGGGTGGATGGATGATCCACGTCTATCCGTTCGAAGCGACCCCTGAAAAAATCTGGACGCATTGAGGCTCGCACCGGCGCGCCCGCGGCAATGCACAGCCGCGGGGCCGGTGTTCAGCCGGTCGCCGACTACTTGGGATTGTCGACGTCGAGAATCGTCAACGTGACGAGGAGCGGTTTCCCTGCCAGGGGATGGTTATAGTCCATGACCGCGTCAGTCTCCGACATTTGAGTGATCGTCGCCTGCTGACCGGTCTTCCGGTCTTCGATGATGTCGCCCGCTTTCACGCCGGCCGGCAGATCCTTGGTCGGCACGACGGTCTTCTTCTTCGAATCGTAGGCGCCGAATGCCTGGTCCTCACTCAGCTTGACCTCCGCCTTTTCGCCCCTCCGCATGCCCGACACGGCCTTTTCAAGCGCCGGCAGCATTTGATGTTCCCCCTGAATGAACTGGCTGAGATCACGAACCTCAATCCGCTCGTCGCCCGGCACGGTGATCTGATAGAGGAGGGTGACCTTTGAACCATCGGTGATCGGGGCGGATGGGGCCGCCGGATTCTGGGACGAGATTTCTGGACTCTGACCGGATTGACCTGCGATGCCGGCAGAGGCAGCCAATCCCAGACATCCGATCATCGCTATCGTGGCCGCTGTATATCGGCGAGCATTCGCCATTAGTGCCTCCTTGGTTTGATTGGGACGCAGGGATCGCGTCCGTTTCACTCTAGATGCCGCAAACCTTTTGCCACGGATGAAAGTGTAAGGTTTGTGACGATTTACGAAGATCGACTTCTCGGCCGAACAAGAGCCATTAAGGACAGATCATTCTTTTGCGAGCAAAACAATAGAAATTCAGCCGCGTTAGCGCCGCAGACAGCCTGTCCCCTTCTACCAGACAGACTGTCTATTGAAACTCGGAACATCCCTGGCCTGTGAACTTGACTGGAGACCGAGCGCACACTAGCCTCTCGCTGTTCAACGGATCAGGATGCCCAAGAGGGACTCACCAATGACTACATTCTTGCAGCCGGGCAGGGCGATCGTCTTCGTCACATGTGTATGGCTGGCCGGATGCGCGGGGCTGGCGTATCAGCAGATGAACGATCCATCCCGCGACGTATGGCAAAAGCCGAAGGACGTGGTCGAGAAGCTCGAGCTCATCCCGGGCGCCGCCGTCGCGGACATCGGAGCCGGTGGCGGATATTTTACATGGTATCTGGCGGATGCCGTGGGCGCGAACGGCATCGTGTATGCCGTAGACACGGACGAAACGGGCTTGGACATTATAAGAAAGGACATGCACAAGAGAGGCGTCAAAAACGTGGTGCCGATTCACGCCGAGCCGATGGACCCCAAGCTGCCGGCTCCCGTTGATCTGGTCTTCAGCTGCGACACCTATCATCACATGCACGATCGCATCGCCTACTTTCGGTCACTCGCGGGTTCACTCAAAGATGATGGGCGGGTCGCGATTCTCGATTTCCATCCTCATGGATTCTTTTCCGGTCTACTGGGTCATGGCACGGCAGCGGAGGAGGTGGAGCGAGAGATGGAAGCGGCAGGATACCAGCGAGTGGCTACCTTCGACATAATTGAACGGCAGCATTTTCAAGTCTTCATGCGGAGTGGCGTAACGCCTCCATCGCATCCTCTGCGAGCCATGGACCATTCGCACGATACGTCCAAGGACCAGCAGGCAGCCACCCGATAACCGTGTGCTCGGGTGTTCGGCCTGCGTTGCCTCTAGAAGGAGAGCATCCCAGACTCGCGCTTCCATCGCTGCCGGCCTGAGACCCGCCGCACGTCCATGAAACATGTAGTTATCGCCCCTCGAGCGGTGTCATATTAGTGAGCAATGACCAAGAGACCCTCTCAAAAAGTCGTAGCAATTGGTGGTCCCCTGCGGCGAGGAGGGCAATCGGCTCAAGACACCGATCGCTCCGTTGAGAACCTCATTGTCATCGGGGCGTCAGCGGGAGGTCATCAGGCGCTACGGCAAGTTGTCAGAGATTTATCTGCCGAAATCCCAGCGGCGATCCTCATCCTGCTCCATAGGCCGCCTCCTCCGTCTCGGGAAGAGGGATTTCGATTAGAAGAATGGCTGCGGATATCGACTCGTATTCCGATCGTGAGCGTCCAGTCCGGAGCCCGGCTCCAAAGTGGCGTGATCTCCATCGTACCCCCAGGCACGTCGGTCTCGCTCAAAGGACGCATCTTGCAAGTGACGGAACACGAAAGAGCGACTCGGCCGGCGGTGACGATCAACACCCTCTTTGAGTCCGCGGCGCAAGAGTATAGCCATCGGGTGATCGGCGTGATTCTCACCGGGCTGCTCAGAGACGGGACGGAGGGTCTGAAGGCCGTACACCAGGCCGGCGGTATCACGATCGTGCAGAATCCCGCAGGGGCCGAATATCCGGAGATGCCGACGAACGCGATGAAGGAGGTGCCCGTCACCTTTTGTCTGGAGTTGGGCGATATCGGTGCGACGCTCGCTCTCCTCGCACGGCGGAAAACGGAGCTTGAAACGGGATTGGCTGCCTCGGTTCGCATGGTCAAAGAACGGGTGGGATTCCTCGCCCGACTCATCGCTCAATCCCAACGAAATCCCGCTACCTTTCGGTTTCTTTCCACAGAAATGGCCGCGTTGCAACGTAATCTGAGCTTGCTTGAAGCACTGGTGACTGAAGCGCTCCTTCGGGACGTGTCAAACAGGACCGGGTCAGCAGCAGCAGTGCCTCGGCCTTCTGTCACCCGATAGCGGTCCTTTTCCCACACCACATGTGCGGCCCCGAAGTCATGAGGCATGGCCTCACCCAACGGTGGTCTCGAGGGCATTCCGTGACGTGCGCGAAGTTGAGGCGTGTTATTCGATCGTGAAGTTCATCACCATGCCTTTGGCGGCATGGGATTCATTGAGGGGGATATGGGAAAAAAGGCACATGATGGCATAGCGGCCGGGAGTCAAGTCGGCCGTGAACATGCCCTCGCGACCCGGTTCGAGCCCGCTCATGCCGCCGATCAATGTGCCGGGCAGCCGTGAAGGCGTGTCCTGACTGAGCGCCGTAAGCATATCCTCCGCCGAGGCGCCGGGGTTCAGGCGCACGAAACTGGCCTGATGAATTTGGGTTCCGCGGTTGATGACGTAGAAACTATGCCGCCCCTTTCGGAGCGGTTGGACCACGACAAATTCATATTCGAACATCGCCATGTGGAAGTTGCCGAAAAATTCGGGCGGAGGCGCCCCTGTGTCCATGACGCGCACCGCCTTCTGCATGCCGAGCGCCGCATGGCTTTGATGCCTTTTGCCCGGAATGCTGCAGATGATGACGTAGGAGCCGGGCTCTAGATACAAGGTGGCTTCCGACACGCGGCCGGGCCCCACCCCATTGGGACCACCCATATGTTTCGCCCAGGAAGGAACGGTTCCTGATTTCAAGGCCGCGGCAAGGTCGGCCGCAGACTTGCCCTCCTCCAATTTCAGGAACTGCAGCTGGTGTGGGTCTTTTCCCTTGTTGTGCAACCGGACGGTCGTCTGGCCCGCCGGCAGTTGATCTGGGCCCTCGAATCGATGCTCACGAGCAGTGAAGGCGGCGACGTTTGAAGAGGAGATAAAGGCAGCCGCTGGCTCAGCGGTGAGTGCTGCCAGGGCCAGAGATGCGCAGACGCTCTGGAACACGAACCACTGGCAAAACCGCATACGTCGTTCCCGTGTCCTCAATCGTGAAACACAGAGGCACGTCGAAGGACGGCCCAGTCGTTCTATTCATAACTTTGCCTACAAAAATTCGCAATAGAGCCATTTGGATCGGTGGAGACACCTAGGCGATTGACTAGGCTGTTGATTCGCGTCCGTGAGGGGTTGTGAAGTCTTGCAGCGGACCGAGGGGAACGATCCGTGTGGGATTGATGTCGTCGTGCGTGACGTAATAGTGGCGCTTGATGTGATCGAGGTTCACGGTCTCGGCGATGCCGTCGGTTTGATACAGATCTTTGAGGTAGCCGAATAAGTTACGGTAGTCGACGATGCGCCGGAGGTTGCACTTGAAGTGGCCGTGATAGACGGCATCGAACCGGATCAGGGTGACGAAGAGCCGCCAATCCGTCTCGGTCGCCTGTGATCCGAAGAGAAAGCGTCGATCGGCGAGGCGCCGGTCCACCCGGTCAAGCGCTTCGAACAGGCGACGCACAGCGCGTTCGTAGGCGGCCTGTGACGTCGCAAACCCGGCCCGATAGACACCGTCGTTCACCTGCTCGTAGAGCAGGTCGTTCCACTCGTCAATCTCGCGGCGGAGCGGCGTCGGATACAAGTCGAGACGGCTCTCCGTGAATTGATCGAACTCCTGATTAAACATGCGCATCAGGTCATCGTCGGAGTTCGACACGATGCGCTTGGTGACGGTGTCCCATAGAACCGGCACGGTGACGCGTCCGCGGTAGGCAGGATCGGTGGCCTGGTAGGCTTCGCTGAGAAACCGGAAGCCATTGATGGGATCGTGGGAATGCCCGGGGCCGTCGCGAAAGGCCCAGCCTCGCTCGTCCCGAATCGGATCGACGACGGTCATGCCGATGACCGGTTCCAGCTTCTTCAGCTTCCGGACGATGATCGTACGGTGCGCCCATGGACAGGCCCAGGAGACATAGAGATGGTACCGCTGAGGAACGGCCGGATAGCCGGAGCCGCCGTCGGCGGTCACCCAGTCTCGGAAGACATCACCCTGTCGTGTAAATTCACCTGCCGCCGATTGTTCGTTCGGAAACTGTGGCCGACCAGTCATCGGTGCCCCGTAGCGCTGAGTATGGCATAGCACACCTCATCGGCAATAGACCGCTCCCCACACGGTCTATGCCGATGAATGCCTTGCAGTTCGATGACGTCGCCGGAGTATTCCGGATGAGTGATACGGCATCCGTGTCGACGCGCTCGCCATGGGGCGACCTGTGCCCGTACTGGGCAGACATCCTAAAACACAGACCAGGAGCATGGATGCCCGCATGGGAGGCCCCGGCAAGGCCTCCTGCCGGCTTGCCTGAACGGGGCCGCAAGCCTACAATGACACCCCTTCGCACGTTTTGATATTGATCGCCGTATTTACCGAGGGGTACAGGGCGGTGCGACGGAACACTTCTCAGAAAAAGAAGCGGCAGCCGGCTGCTGCTCCTCGGGACAAATCGGGTAAGGGCCCCAAGACTCGAAAGCGCAAAGGTCCCACCTATATCGTCGGTATGGGGGGATCCGCCGGCGGACTCGAAGCCTTTGAGCAGTTCTTCACCCACATGCCTTCCGACAGCGGATTGGCCTTCGTGTTGGTGACCCATATGGATCCGATGCACAAGGGCATGATGCCCGAGCTGCTCGGGCGTTGCACCACCATGACCGTGGTGCAGGCCGAAGACGGCATGCTGGTGCGTCCCAATCATGTGTATACGATTCCACCCAATAAAGAGATGGTGATCCTGAACGGCACCCTGCACTTACAGGAGCCTTCGGCGCCTCGCGGTGTTCGAGCGCCCATCGATCTATTCCTCCGTCATCTCGCAGAGGATCAGGAAGACCGCTCGATCGCCATCATCATGTCCGGCATGGGGACCGACGGTACGCTGGGTGTCAAGACGATCAAGGAGCATCTCGGGGCGGCCATGGCGCAGGACCCTCGGTCAGCCAAGTATGACAGCATGCCCAAGAGCGCCATTGGCACAGGTCTGATGGATTATGTCGATACGCCTCAACGACTCCCCGAAAAACTGCTGGGCTACATCCGCCACACCGCCAAATTGCCGCGCGATATCAGGCAGGAACGGACCGCTTCGAGCTCGCTCACCGGGGTGCTCAACCTGCTCCGCACCCATACGGGACACGACTTTTCGTTCTACAAGCGCAATACGATTTTCCGGCGTATCGAGCGCCGGATGACCATCCATCAGATCAGCGATATCGGGAAGTATGTCCGGTTCCTCCAGGTGAATCCGAACGAACTCGATTCCCTGTTCAAGGAGTTGCTGATTGGCGTTACGAGGTTTTTCCGTGATTCGGAGGCCTTCAAAAAGCTCCAAGAGGCGCTGCCGGCCGTCTTGAAAAGCAAAGGCAAGCACGGCGCGTTTCGCGTATGGATCCCCGGCTGCTCCACGGGAGAAGTGGCGTACTCGATCGCGATCGCCATCGCCGAATGCATCGATCAGTTGAAATTGACGGGGTTGGTCAAGACGCAGATCTTCGCGACCGATATGGACAAGGACGCCGTGGACCGTGCTCGGCAGGGCGTGTACTTGCCGACGATCACGACCGACGTGTCCCCTGAGCGCTTGCAGCGGTTTTTTCAAAAAGACGATCACGGCTACCGGGTGTCCAAGCAAGTCCGCGAGATGATCGTGTTTGCCCCGCAGAATTTGATCATGGACGCGCCGTTCACCAAGCTCGATCTGCTCTGCTGCCGGAACCTCTTGATCTATTTCACCGGCGAACTCCAGAAGAAACTGTTGCCGCTCTTCCATTACACGCTCAATCCGGGCGGTGTGCTGTTCCTCGGTTCATCCGAAACCATCGGCGGCTTCCAGGATCTCTTTACCACCCTCGACAATAAATGGAAGATTTTCCAGCGCCTTGACGCCCCGGCGGCGATGACTGGTGCGGTGGAAATGCCGAGTGCGCTCCTGCCCCGGGCGCCACGCAAGAACAAGGCCGCAGTCAAACAGCACCTCGAACTGGGATCCTCCATGGCTGAGTGGTCACGCCATATGCTACTCGAGCGGTTTGTCCCGCCGTCGGTCCTCGTCAATGAAACGGGGGACATCCTCTATGTCCAGGGCAGAACCGGCCGCTATCTCGAGCCGGCCTCCGGCGAGGCGGCGATGAATATTTTTACGATGGCCAAGGAAGGCTTGCGGCTCGAGATCGGCAGCTTGATCCGGAAGGCACTGCTGCAGCGGCGGGAAACCGTCAGGGATGGGCTCCGAGTTCAAGTAAATGGCGGGTACCAGCCCGTCCGTATCGTCGTGGGGCCGATCAGCGGCCGGTCCTCCATGCGCGGCATGGTCCTGGTGTCGTTCGAAGAGGAGGCCCCCGCAAAAGTTCCCGCTCGCGGAGACAAGGAAACCGGCAAACACGGCAAAGCGATGACGGACCTGGCCCGGGAGCTAAAGTATGCGAAGGAACAATTG
>JBKPKC010000172.1:0-7680 GCA_046765595.1 Nitrospirota bacterium | reverse complement strand
GCTCGGATGCGCACCTTCATCGCCGAAGCGCTGGACGTTCCGGGCCGTGACGTTGAAGCGATGGTGTTGGGCGGACACGGTGATACCATGGTGCCGCTGCCGCGGTATACGACAGTGAACGGCAGGCTCGTCTCCGAAATGATGCCAAAGGCGCAACTCGACGCGATCGTCCAACGCACCCGCGACGGGGGAGCCGAAATCGTCGGGCTCCTCAAGACGGGCAGCGCCTTCTATGCGCCATCCGCATCGGCGGCGGACATGGTCGAAGCGATCCTGCAGGACCAGAAACGCGTGATGCCCTGTGCCGTGCTCTGCGAAGGCGAATACGGTTTGCGCGATGTCGTCGTGGGCGTGCCGGTGCAGCTCGGCAAAGGCGGTGCCGAACGGGTCATCGTGTATGAGCTGACGACAGACGAACAGAAAGCGCTCGAGGCCTCGGCGAGTGCCGTGCGCGAATTGTGCAGCACGGTCGATCGATTGATGACGTAGCCGCCACGTCCTTTTCCCCTAAGCCAGCGCTGGCCGGCACAGCGGGTGAGGTATGGGAAGCTGGTCGCTTGACAACCGAAGAGGGCTACAGTACAGAAAGCAGTTTAGCAGTGCACCGAATGAGGAGAACCTATGAAATTTCTTGAAGATCCGATGCAAACCATGGGCGCCGGCTTCGCGCTGGCGCTCGTGCTGATCGTCGTGTACCTGGGAATTGCCGGCGTGGGAGCCGGGGAAGCAGACTGGACCGGTATCATCATCCGCTGGATTCACTTTCTGGCCGGAATCACTTGGATTGGATTGTTGTATTTCTTCAACCTGATCAATGCCGCCTTCATGAAAAGCCTGGACGGCCCGACAAAGAATGTCGTGATTCCGAAGTTGATGCCCTCTGCACTCAACTGGTTCCGACACGGAGCCACGATCACGGTGCTGGCCGGCATTCTCCTGTACATCAAGTTGTATATGCATGGAGGCACTGGCGCCTATGCCCTGGCCATCGGCGGGCTCCTGGGTATCATCATGATGGCGAACGTCCACGCCGTCATTTGGCCGAACCAGAAAAAAATCATTGCTGCCGTCACCGCCGCGGCGCAGGGCACCCCGGCACCGGCCGAGATGGCGCAATGGGGCCGTACCGCCTTATTGGCTTCTCGCATCAATTTCATGCTCTCGATTCCCATGCTGTTTTTCATGGGGGCCGGTAGCCACCTGAAGTAGCGCACAAGCCGGCTGACGGGGCCTCGTTCCGTCAGCCGGCTTCCTTTGCCTCGCAAACCGCGATAGGACGGCCATTATGCCCAGGATCAGGTAGGGCTGTCGTCCTAACCCCTTGAGATTCAGGCCTATTCTCGGCTCTTTACCTTGACGGGGCGTGAGCCGGCCCCGTATAGTAGCCATTCACCTTTCAGCGGTTCTGGAGCGTACTGATGATGACGTTGACAGGCGCCCGCCTCGTGGAAAAGATCGATGGCGCCCCGTGGGACATCGACGCCTACATCAAGGCTGGTGGATACGAGGCCTGGAAAAAATGCGTCAAGGACCTGACGCCTGAACAGGTCGTCCAGGAACTGAAGGCGTCAGGACTTCGGGGTCGTGGCGGCGCAGGGTTCCCCACCGGCGTGAAATGGGACAAGGTCCTGAACCACCGCGTGAAGGAACGCTATTTTGTCTGCAACGCCGGGGAACACGAGCCGGGGACGTTCAAGGACCGCCATTTGCTGAAGACCATTCCTCATCAGCTCATCGAAGGCTGTCTCATCGCCTCCCGCACGGCGCAGGCCAAGGCGTCCTTTATTTATGTGAACCACGAGTATGAGGAAGAGCGTAACAACCTCAAGAAGGCGTTGGCCCTGGCCAGGGAGCGTGGCTTCGTCGGAAAGAACATTCTCGGCAGCGGCATCGACATTGATCTGCAAGTCTTTGAAGGCCATGGCAGTTACGTGGCCGGCGAAGAAACCGCGATGTTGGAATCCATGCAAGGGCGTCCAGCGATGCCGCGTCAAAAGCCTCCGTTTTATCCGACGGATTACGGCTTATATGGGAAGCCGACTTTGGTCAACAACGTCGAGACCTTGTGCAACATCCCACGCATCTTACAGAAAGGCGCGGCTTGGTTTACCGAGGTCGGCACCGAGAAATGCCCCGGCACGATGATGTTTTCTCTGAGCGGCGCCGTGAACCGCCCGGGTGTGTATGAAATGCCTATGGGCGTCTCGATGCGGGAACTGATTGAGCAATGCGGCGGCGGCGTGCCGAGCGGAAGAAAGATCAAGGCTGTGTTTCCCGGCGGCCCGGCCTTTTCGATGGTGACCGCGGATCAGCTCGATCTCCCCATGGATTTTGATTCGTTGAAGAAGGCGGGAACCGGGTTGGGTTCAGCGGGCGTCATCGTGGTGGACGATGCCACCTGCATGGTCCGCCAAACGCTGAAATTTTCGAATTTCTTCAAAGGCGAAAGCTGTGGTCAGTGTCCGCCGTGCCGCATGGGCACGATCAATCTTGCGACGCTGATGTCGAAGATCGAAGCCGGAGAAGGCACTCAAAAGGACCTCGACAGCCTTCTGCAACTCTGCGGGTTTGTCAAAGGGACAGGGTACTGCACGCTCGTTACCGGAGCCGCCGTGCTCGTGCAGAGCAGTCTCAAGCTGTTCCGCCATGAATTCGAAGAGCATATTCGGCTGCAGCGCTGTCCATTCCCCGCCGTTGCGGCCGAGGCAGTCGCTCATTGAAGGAGGCATGGGATGCCCTTGGTGACGTTTCTTCATCCCAAAGGCCGCAGCGGAACGGTGCCACGGAACACGACCCTGCTTGATGCGGCTAAGGAGCTGGGGTTTCCGCTCAACCACGATTGCGGAGGCAATGCCTCTTGCACCACCTGTCGTGTGGAGGTCCAGCAGGGGGCTGAGCATTTGTCGGAGATCGACTTCGAGGAACAGGATCTCTTGGACCGCGAAGCGCTGAGTGAGCCCTGGCATCGACTGGGATGTCAGGCGAAGGTGCTCGGCGACGTCGTCGTCAAGGTGCCTGAAAGCAAGTGGGCAGCCCCGACGACAAGCCAGTCGGAGGCACAGGGTGTTGATATTCGGTAAAGAGGTGTTACACTAAGCAAACCAGGCGGTTAGAGAGCCGGCCTGCTGACAAGGAGGAGCATGATGGTCACGATTACACCCGTTGCGGAACAAAAGATTCAGGAATTGATGAAGGAAGAGAAGGATGTCGTCGGGTTGCGGATTTATGTCCGTGGCGGTGGCTGTCATGGCTATCAATACGGGATGGCGTTCGAGTCCAAAATGGCTGAAGACGACACGGTCATCGAAAAGGGCGACGTCAAGGTCATCATGGACTCTCAGAGCGCGCCGCTGCTTCAGGGTGCGGAAGTCGACTATGTCGACAGCGTCCAGGGGTCGGGGTTCTCTATCAAGAACCCGCAGGCCAAAACGACGTGCGGCTGCGGCAGTTCCTTCAGCGCCTAACACCACACGGCTCCCTGCCGACAGGTCTGGCACGAGCGACCAATGATTGAAGCCAGGGTTACCCGCTCGGGTGATCCTGGCTTCTCTGTTTGTCTTGTGGGGCGGCCGATTGCAAGCCGCGGTTGAAGGAGCCGGACTTAAGAGCATGATGGCACAGATCACCATGACCAGGCGGTATCGCTTCTGCGCCGCGCACCGGCTGCATACTGAGTACCTGACTCCCCAACAAAACTGGGCGGCCTTCGGAAAATGCAATAATCCCAACGGTCACGGTCACAATTACGTCGTCCTTGTCACGGTCAAGAGCGGAACCGGTCGTGCCGCGTACCGTCCAGAGGCACTCGACCGGATCGTGGGAGAGGCGATCGTATCGCGTTTCGATCACCATGATCTCAACGAAGACCCGGCCTTTGCAGGGACGACCACGACAGGCGAAAATCTCGTCAAACTCATCTGGGAGTTGCTGGCTGACAAGGTTCCCGCTCTTGCCAAAGTCGGCGTGATCGAGACCAGAGACAACTACTTCGAGTATGCGGCGCCCGCCGCGGTTCGTTAACCGGAGCACAAGACACCTATGGCACGTCGCCGGCGCCGAACACTGATCAGTCGGATGGAAGACCTTCCTCCCGTTTCCCGTCCTCAGGACATCACCGTCATGACCAATCTGGTCACCCAGCTTCTGAAGGCGCTCGGAGAGTCGCCGGGCCGGAACGGATTGCTCAGAACGCCCGAACGGGTTGCCAAGGCGTTGCTCTTCATGACGCGCGGCTATCACGAGGACATCGAGCGGCTGCTCAACGGGGCGCTGTTCCCGATCGAATACGACGAAATGGTCATCGTGAAAGACATCGATTTTTTCAGCATGTGTGAGCATCACATGCTGCCGTTTTTCGGGAAGTGTCACGTCGGGTATCTGCCAAACAAGAAAGTGGTCGGCCTGAGCAAAATTCCTCGAGTCGTGGACGCGTTCGCACGGCGGTTGCAAGTACAGGAGCGGCTGACGACTCAGATCGCTGAAACCCTCAAGCGGAAATTAGACGCCCACGGCGTAGCGGTCGTGATGGAAGCACGCCATCTGTGCATGATGATGCGTGGAGTGGAAAAGCAGAACACCTTGGCCGTCACCAGCTCCATGCTCGGTGCGTTCAGGACGCAAGACCAGACTCGCAATGAATTTTTAAAGCTGATTCGGCGAAACGCCGTCGGAGAAGCTTAGCGTCCAGTCAACACAGCTGCCTCGCGAAGCGCTCGACCGCCTCCGTGAACCGATCCGGCTGTTCCAGATTGCTCAAGTGGCCCGCTTCGGGGAGGACGACAAATTCAGCGCCGGCTATCCCTTGTGCAATCCGCTCGGCGTCCGCTGTCGTCGTCAGCACGTCGTCTGCCCCCACAATCACCATCGCCGGCACGGCAATTCCCGGCAGCAGGTCGGTCGAGTCCGGCCGTTCTGCAATGGCCGTCAGTGCTCCAATGATCCCAGGAACTGGTGCCGCCGACAGCATGGCCCTCACCTTCGCCACAAGAGCGGGATCGCGATCGTATCGCGCCGGCGCCAGCAGCTTGGGCAGCATGTCTTCGATCACGGCCGACGGCCCTTGTGCCGCAGTCCGTTGCGCCAGATTGAAACGCCATTGGATCTGCTCCGCTTTGTCGGCCTCGGCCCGCGTGTCTGCCAGGACAAGCCCCCGTATCAGTTCCGGATGCATCCGATAGAGGGCGAACTCCAGGTAGCCGCCTAAGGAGAGCCCGACGAAGAGAGCCTTCTCAATGCGGAGAAAGGTCAAGAGCGCCTGGATGTCGCGCACGTACTGTTCCATGCTATAACGCCAAAATGGCGCGTCCGATTCTCCGAGGCCCCGCAAGTCGATCGAAACCGTTCTGAACTGCCGGCTGAGCACGGCTGCTTGCTGAGTCCACATCGTGCGATTCAACGGGAAGGCGTGAAGAAAGACGATCGGCGCACCGGTCCCCTGGTCCTCATACGCAATCGTGACCCCATTGACGTGTGTCTTCATGGCTTGCGTGAGCGTCGTAGCATCAGCGGCGGACGGGGTCAAGCGTGTGTATAACGGATTGCTCTGCATCCGGGGCGGCGTATAAAATTTCGGAGGCCGAGGACACCAATGAGCCGACCGAAGGCATTTGGCCCTGATTTGTTCGACAAGCCGAAGCATGACCGCAGCTCGGACGCGCCTCTGGCGGAAAGGATGCGGCCGCAGTCCTTCGACGACCTGACGGGCCAGGACGAGATCGTCGGGAAAGGGCGTCCTCTCAGGAACGCGATTGATGCCGACCGGCTGTCCTCGGTGATCCTGTGGGGACCTCCAGGCTGCGGCAAAACCACGCTGGCCCATCTGATCTCCAGGTCGACGAAGGCCCATTTCGTATCGTTCTCCGCCGTCACCAGCGGCGTCCCGGAATTGCGCGACATCATCCGGGCAGCCGAACACCGCCTCGCCTCCCAAGGGCAAAAGACCATTCTATTTGTCGACGAGATTCACCGGTTCAACAAAGCTCAACAGGATGCCTTTTTGCCGCACGTCGAGAAAGGCACGATCATTCTGGTCGGCGCAACCACGGAGAATCCGTCGTTCGAAGTCGTCGCGCCTCTGCTGTCGCGGTCCTTGGTCGCCGTCTTGCGCCCGCTGGACGATGAAGCCTTGGGAGGCATTCTCGACCGGACCCTCGCCGATGCCGACCGCGGGCTCGGCTCAAGGCGTTTGACCGTCTCCGATGAGGCGCGACGCCGTCTGATCGGCTTCGCCAACGGCGACGGGCGGTCGCTGCTCATGGCCTTGGAATTTGTCGCAGCGCAGGCCGTGCCCCAGCCGGATGGCACCAATCGGCTGGACGATGCCGTCGTTGAAGCGGCGCTCCTCAAAAAGACCCTCCGCTATGACAAGGCGGGTGAAGAGCACTACAACCTGATCTCGGCATACATCAAGAGCCTCCGGGATTCCGACCCCGACGGGGCATTGTATTGGCTGGCGCGAATGCTGGAGGCCGGGGAGGATCCGAAGTTCATTGCCAGACGGCTGGTGATTTTTGCGTCCGAGGACGTGGGCAACGCCGATCCGCTGGGCATCGTCGTCGCGACGGCGGTCGCCGACGCCGTGCGGTTCGTGGGACTGCCGGAAGCGCAGATCAACCTAGCGCAGGGCACCACCTTTTTGGCGACGAGACCCAAGGACAACGCGTCTTACACCGCCTTGTTGGAGGCCCTTCGTGACGCCAGGTCGGGGGGAAACCTCGGAGTCCCGCTACATCTTCGCAATGCTGTCACCTCCCTGATGCGCGATATCGGCTATGGGAAGGGCTACCGGTACGTGCACGATGATCCGCAGGCCTCCGAGCAAACGCATCTGCCGGATGCATTGAAGGGTCGCAAGTACTACAAGCCAAAGGGAAAAAAGCCTGAGGAAGCGGCGTTGGACAAAGAGGGCTGATCGGTTATACTTAGCGCCATGAAGCGTCCCGAACCGAAATCTCACCCGGTCGCGGGGGCCGCAAATGAGCGCCGCAAGCTGATCAGAGCGACGTTGGTAGGCTCTGCGCTGGTTTCGCCCAAGGGCGGTGGCAAGGCGATTACGGCTGTTCTGGACAACGTGAACAAGGTCGGCGCCGGCTTGCACGCCAAGGACAAGCTCGGCAATGCGGAAAAAGTCATGGTCTCCCTGGCGTTTCTCGACTCCGACCAGGTCGAGCAACAGGAGAAGCTGGATGGAACCGTCGCGTGGGTCAAGCCGTGGGAAAAGGGTTTCTTGATCGGCGTGGTCTGGGATGAAGTCGTCACGAAAGAGAAAAACAAGTGGCTCTATTACTATCTTGAAGAAACGATCAAGTCTGGACGATAACTCCGGATCATTTTGACGCTAGCCGATCGCCGCCAGTTTCTGCTTCACGTCCGCCAATTCCGATGAAAGCGATTCCCACCGGGCGGTAAGCCGTTCGAGTTCCTGTTTCCAGACGTCCTGCTCCTGATGGAGTCCGTTCCATTTGGCAAACTCCTGATAGAGCGCCGGATCGGCCAAAAGCTGGTCGCGTTCCTTGATTTTGGTCTCATACTCTGCGATCTCGGTTTCGGCCCGCGCCACTTGTTTCTCGAGCCGGGCCTGCGTCTTGTTCAAATCCCGCCTGTCGCCGGCTGCGGACTTCTGTGCCGATTGCGTGGCCATCGCCTTGGTGGGACCGGCGGACTTTCCCTCATTCTTCGCCC
>JBKPKC010000171.1:0-4365 GCA_046765595.1 Nitrospirota bacterium | reverse complement strand
CCGCAAACGTAACTTTGTGAGCACGCCGGAGCCCGCCGGCCACCCAGGGCATCGGCGTCCGCAGGCGGCGCCGATGTACGTCGTGCAAAAGCATGCGGCCACGCGCCTGCACTATGATTTCCGGCTCGAGTTGGACGGCACGCTCAAGAGTTGGGCCGTGCCGAAAGGCCCGAGTTTGGATCCTTCGCAAAAGCGCCTCGCGGTCCACGTCGAAGACCATCCGCTGGACTATGCCTCATTCGAAGGGGTCATTCCGCCGAAGCAATACGGCGCTGGAACGGTGTTGATCTGGGACCGCGGCGTGTGGACTCCGCAGGGCAATCCGCGGGACGGATACCGTCAGGGCGTTCTGAAATTTCGGCTGGACGGGGAAAAGCTTCATGGCGCATGGACGTTGGTCCGGATGCATTCACGGAAGGGCGATGCGCGCGACAACGGAAAAGAAAATTGGCTGTTGATCAAAGAACGGGACGAGGACGCCAAACGCGGCAGGGCCGGAGAAATCGTTGACCGCTTGACTGCGAGCGTTGAAAGCGGACGAGGGCTGAGCGAAATCGGCGGCGCGGGGGCGCGGGTGTGGCACTCAAACCGGCCGGCGGCGGGTGCCGGAGCGTCGAAGAACGCGCGGCTGACCGCCACACGATCTGCGATCGCCGGCGATCCCGCACCCGGCATCCAGTCGGCCGTTGCGAACCTGACGGGCGCCGTTAAGGCGCGCCAGCCGGAGTGGATCGCGCCGCAATTGGCGACGCTCGTCGATGCGATGCCGTCGGACGACCACTGGCTGCACGAGATCAAGTTCGACGGCTATCGCCTGTTGTGTCGGGTCAAGAAGGGCGAGGTCCGGCTGTTCACGCGCAATGCCAATGATTGGACGGCGAAGCTCTCGGCGCAGGCGGATGCCGTCGCGCGTCTCCGATTGAATGAGGCCTGGCTCGACGGCGAAGCGGTCGTTCTGACGGAGCAGGGCCGATCGAGCTTCCAGGCCCTGCAAAACGCGTTCGACTCGCACTTTACCGGCACGATCGTGTATTGCATCTTCGATCTGCTGTACCTCAACGGGTACGATCTCCGGGCGGCGCCTCTCGTCGAGCGAAAGCGCCTGCTCGCGTCGCTGCTCGGCCGATCCAGCGACACCCACTTGCGCTACAGTGATCACATCATCGGCGACAATCAGGCCTCGTTCGAGGAGGCCTGTCGTCAGGGGCTGGAGGGGCTGATCGTTAAACGCAGGGATGCTCCTTACCGATCCGGCCGGGGCCGCAGCTGGCTGAAGGTGAAATGCGAGCAGCGGCAGGAATTCGTCATCGGCGGATTCACGGAGCCGGCGGGCTCCCGCCAGGGGTTCGGCGCGCTGCTCGTGGGATATTACGATGAAGACGGCCGCCTGCGTTATGCGGGCAAGGTCGGTACCGGATTCTCAGACCATTTGCTCAAAACCCTTCATCGAACCCTCCTCGCCTTGGAACGGCCGAAGTCGGCGTTTGTGAACCCACCGACCGGGTATGAGGCGAAAGGGGCGCACTGGGTGACGCCGAAGCTCGTGGCCGAAATCCGGTTTGCCGAGTGGACGCAGGAGGGCATCCTGCGGCAGCCCAGTTTCCAAGGCCTCCGGACGGACAAGCCTGCGACGGCCATCGGCCGTGAACGCGCACAGCATGTCGTCGACAGTGGGACGCCGAAGACGCGGCCGCCGACATCCGGCCGGAAGCCCTCGGCAAAAGAGCAGGCGCTGACCAATCCTGATCGGGTTCTGTACCCGGACATCGGTCTGACCAAAGCGGCGCTCGCTGCCTACTATGACCAGGTCGCCGACTGGATGCTGCCGCATCTGCGGGGACGTCCGCTCACCCTCGTCCGCTGCCCCGAAGGCTACCAAGATTGTTTTTATCAAAAGCACGTCAACGAGAAAGTGCCGAAGGCGATCGGCCGGATCGATATAAAAGAAGACGACGGCCGCGACACCTATATGCTGGCCGAATCGCCCGAGGCGCTGCGTGGTCTCGTCCAGATGGGCGTGTTGGAAGTGCATACCTGGGGTTCGACCAAAGAGCGGCTCGAGCGTCCCGACCGCCTGACTTTCGATCTTGACCCGGACCCGTCGGTGCCGTGGGCTCAAGTCATTGAAGCGGCTCAATTGACCAAAACCCTGTTGGGAGAGCTCGGACTCATGAGCTTTCTCAAAACGACCGGGGGCAAAGGACTGCACATCGTCACGCCGATTCAGCGAACGCTCGATTGGGAGGAGGCCAAGACGTTCGCCAAACTGGTGGCCGATCATCTCGTGTCGACGATCCCGCAGCGTTTCACCTCGAACATGGCGAAACGGGCGCGCAAAGGAAAAATCTTTCTCGATTATCTGCGAAACGCCCGAGGCGCCACGGCCATCGCCGCCTATTCGACGAGGGCCAAGCCGGGTGCTCCGGTCTCCCTACCGATCTTCTGGGATGAACTGGCGGAAGATCTGCCGTCGGATCACTTCACCGTCATGAACGTGCCGGACAGGCTCAAACGCCTCCGGCGTGATCCGTGGGAGGCCTACGAGCGGTCGGCGCGCCGAGTGACTGCCGGGATGGTCCAGCGACTCAAAGGGCGCTAGAGCATACGGGTCGCCGCCTGCTAGGGACCCTCTGAGTGTACAGTCGATGAGTCGGGGACCAGAATCAATTCGCGCGTGGAGGATCGAGGATCAGTGTCACGGCTGTTACAGCTTCACACTTGCGGGCAAAGCCATTGGCTCGACAATCTCACGAGAGCCATGCTGCGGAACGGCGAGTTGCGGGGTTGGATCGAGAACGAGGGCTTGTCAGGCGTCACGGCCAACCCCTCGACATTTGCTCTTGCCCTGGCCAGCGGAGATTACGACGCCGACGTCCGCCGGTTGGCACGCGAAGGCTACGACACCAACGACATCTACGAGAAACTGCTGGTCGGCGACGTCCAGGAGGGTTGCGATCTCCTGGCCGAAGTGCATCGGTCGTCCGACCGCACGGACGGGTATGTCAGCCTCGAGGTCTCGCCCCATCTCGCGCATGATGCCGTCGGCACGATCCGGGAAGCCCGGCGTTTCCGCGATTTGGTCGATCGACCCAATCTCCTGATTAAGGTTCCCGGCACGAAGGCCGGATTCCTCGCGATCGAACAGCTGCTTTACGAAGGCATCTCGGTCAACATCACCCTGTTGTTTTCATTGCCGGCGTATCATGCGGTGATCGAGGCGTATCTGTCGGCGCTCGAGCGTCGATCGGCGGAGCGACGCTCGCTGGAGGAGGTCACCTCCGTGGCCAGTTTCTTCCTCAGCCGCATCGACCGGCTCGTGGATCAATTACTGGGGCAGCTGGAACGTCCGAGCGAAGGGCGGCCGCTGTCCGCGGCGCTCCTCGGCAAGGCGGCAGTGGCATCGGCGAAGCTGGCGTACCGATCGTTCCGGCGCGCGTTCAGCGGCGAACGGTGGGATCGGTTGTCCGTCAAGGGCGCTCGGGTGCAGCGGCCGCTGTGGGCGAGTACGAGCACCAAAGATCCTTCCTATCGCGACGTCCTGTATGTGGAAACCCTTATCGGCCAGGATACCGTCACTACCATGCCCGAGCAGACGATCCGGGCCTTTGCCGATCATGGCGAGGTCAGGGCGAATGCGATCGAAGAAGGGGTGGAACAGGCGGCGCGGACCATCCAGGACCTGTCGGAAGCCGGCATCGATCTCCAGTGCGTGGCCTGGCAGCTTGAGCATGAAGGTATCAGGCAGTTTTGCGATGCCTTCGACCGGGCCCACCGCGAATTGGATCAAAAACGGCGACAGGCGGTCGCGACGCCGGCTGCCGCCTAGGGCTGAGGAGGGAATTGCATGAAGGTCGCAATCAATGGACTAGGGCGTATCGGGCGGGCGCTCTTTAAAATTCTGGTGGCGAACCCGGAATTGGAAATTGTGGCGATCAATGACGTGACTCCCCCGGACAACCTCGCCTATCTCTTGAACCACGATACGGTGTACGGACGGTATGCCAATCGCGTCGCGGCCCAGGATCGCGCGCTGGTGGTCGCGGACCGCTCGTATCCCGTGTTCGCGGAGCCGGACCCTTCGCGGCTGCCGTGGGGCCATCTGAACATCGACGTCATCTTCGAATGCACGGGACGGTTCAACCGGCGCATAGATCTGGCGAAACACCTGGAAGCCGGTGCGAAGCGAGTGATGCTCTCCGCGCCTGCCAAAGACGACGATATTCCTACCGTCGTCTTCGGCGTCAACGTCTACGATGAAAAGCAAGGACCCATCCTCTCCTGCGCGAGCTGCACGACCAACTGCGTTGCGCCTATCCTTGAAATTATCGGTCGACGGCTGGGTCTCCGGAAGGCGCTGATGAATAC
>JBKPKC010000170.1:0-3407 GCA_046765595.1 Nitrospirota bacterium | reverse complement strand
TCTTCCAGTTTTTGCTGACCGGGAAGTGACATCCAGCACCGGCTGCCCCGCTGCAGCACCCGGATGGCCGCCTCCTTGATCACGGGGATGCTGTTGGCCAACACGCCGTCGCACACGACCTCGACCGACTGGGTCGCATGCCGGCTGACGAGGTCTTCGATCCGGCCGACGGCGAGCATCGTTCCCTTGGCGAGAATGCCGACGCGGTCACAGATCATTTCCACGTCGGAAATGATGTGCGTGCTGAAGAACACCGTCTTCCCCTGGTCCCGCAGACTCAGAATAATGTCGCGTACGTCCTTCCGTCCGACCGGATCGAGCCCGGACATGGGCTCGTCCAGAATGACGAGCTCCGGATCATGGATCAGTGCCTGGGCAAGACCGATGCGCTGCAGCATGCCCTTGGAAAATTTCCGCAACGGGCGGCAGCGGGCTTCGGTGAGTCCGACCCGTTCCAGGAGGGCGGGAATCCGCTCCTGAAGATCAGCCTGACTCACGCCGCCGAGCCGTCCGTAGAACCCGAGAAATTCCTCGGCCGTGAGATAATCGTAAAAATAGGGAGATTCCGGCAGATAGCCGATTTTCTGGTGGATCTCGACGTCCTGCACCGGCCGGCCCAGCAACCGCACGCCTCCGCTCGTCGGCTGCATCAGTCCCAGCACGATCTTCATCGTCGTGGTTTTTCCGGCTCCGTTCGGACCGAGAAATCCAAAAATCTCCCCTTGCCCGACCGAGAGAGACACGTCTCGAAGCACCGTCGCAGCCTGCTGCCAAGGCCAGGTGGGCCGATGGGTCTTGGTCAAATGCTCGATAACGATGGCATCCATGTGATTTCTCTGGATTTTTAGAGAATGTGTTTCGCCCCGGACACGATCATAGCAGGCTGCCCGCCAGCATCAAGAAATCACGCGATTCATTCCGAGCCACAATGCCGCACGGATCACCGATTCCGTCGTCGCCCGGTCATTTTGAACCGCTCGGTCAGCTCGCTGCTCGACACGGCGCCGCTCTTGAGGTCGTACAGGTACCGGCCTCCTGAGGCTTCGAGCGGCAAGGCCGGCAGAAGGCCGCCTTCCACGAGGGTCTCGAGTCTGGGAGGGTACTGTCCGTGCTGCTTCCGGTAGAGGCCGATCGCCTGCTCCAGCAGATACAGGTCGCGTTCCGTGAGAATGATCTTCAGCCGGATTTCCAGGAGTTTTCTGGCGCTTTCATCGGTCGCCTTCTCATACAGGTCCGACAAAAGATTCACGGCTTGCTGGGGGGAATGACCGGACACATACAGATTCGCCGCGAGCGTGGCCAGACTTGAAGGCGCCCCCGGCAGACGCGAGGCCTGTGACATATAATCCGCCGCCTTGGCGTCGTCGTACATCTCATAGTAATAATTGATGCCGATAAGGAACGGGAGTTTCCATTCCGTCGGATTGTGCCGCATGCCCTTCATCATCAGTTGATTGCTCTCCTCCGGCAGCACGACGAGCGTCGTGAGCGCGAGACCGCCCGCCTCATAGGCCCGCACGAACTTCGGATCGAGCGTGGTAATGATGTCCAAGGCGCGGTACAGCCAGCGCCCGCTGGCCTCGGACACCTTCTTTTCCCCCATGACTTGAATCGACTGGATCCAGATCAGATCGGCGATGAGTTCGCGGTATCCGAGCGAAGCGATCTTCAAATACTCGGCGTCCGGCAAATAGAGGAGCCGTTCGAGCTTTTTGTCGGTCTCCTGCCAGGGCTTCAGCGACAGTTGCAGCGCGACGAGCAGTCCCATCATCGTCGCGCTGATCAGCCAAAAACTGACCTGGTCGCGGCAGACCTTCATCGTATCGACTCCATGGTGAGCGCCCGTCCGAGCGGATACAGATCGACGTCCAAGAACCGCCGCTCCGTCTCGCTCAGTTCACGGTGCGCAAAGCGTGACCGCACCGCCTTGATGGCGGCATATTCCCGCGCATAGTCCCCCGGAATTCCGGCACGCAACGACTCTTCCGCGAGCAGCACGCGGCCAGGCAGGAAATTCGGCTCATGCGTCGTCGCGGTCTTGAGCAGTGCGATGGCCTCCTCGTTGCGGCCGTCGGCCAGGCGAAGCTGGGCGAGCTCGAAATAGCTGAAGGGAGAATACGGATCCAACCGGATGGCCGCGTCATAGGCATCGGAGGCTTCCTTCAACAACTCGGTTCGTTGCGCGCCCGTGATGGTCTGGGACGCCATCAACTGGTAGACGGTGCCGGCCCGGAAGGCAAACCGCCCGTCCAGCGGATTGAGCTTTCTTGCGACGGCTTCTTCTTCCGCCGCCTTGACCAACCAGTCCGGTTTGCCGGATTCGCTGAACAACTGCATCGCGGTTCGTGCAATCGAATCGTGGTAACCGGTCGTACCCGGATCGATGTTGGCGGCACGAACGTACCAAGCCAAGGCCGATTCCAGGTCGTTCTGAGCCGCGCGGCGCTTCCCTTCTTCATGCACGTACCAGCCGACCGCCGACTGCACACAGACCGCCCCGACAAGCAGGGCGCCCGCCGTGACGCACACGACACGCCCCGGATGGCAGGGGAATCTTATGCGTCGCCACGTCACGATGTGCGGCCGTGTGTGGACATAGAGACGATGCGCGATGCCGCCCATCAGCACGAGCAGCATGACGAGCGCCGGCTCGTGGAAGGTGGAATCCACCGCCGCATGCACCAGCAGCACCAGTGCGGCTGCCGTTGCGCCGATCAACATTCCCCGCTCGATACCGTCGCCAGGCTGACGCAGAAGCCGAATGATTTCGGCCGCCCAACACCCGGCCGCGCAGAAAAACAGGACGAGGCCGACGATGCCGAGCTCCACGCCCATCTGCAGATACTCGTTGTGAGCGGATTCCGGCCGCTTGCGGTAGCGCACGATATCCCCCTCGATGGGAAAGCGCTCCTGAAACGATCCGTGCTTGAACATGCCAACACCGATGCCCAGCGGCTGATCGACGATGCGCCCCAGCGCGCTTGTCCAAATATGCAGTCTGGTGTAGGCATAGGGATCTTCCGCCACATGAACGATCCTGTGTTGAAGCGGATTGGGCACGACAAAGACCGCCAGCAGGCACAGCGCCGCGAGGACGATCGCCTTCTTTCCATAGCGAAACAGGCCGAGACAGACGGCCACTACCGCCATCGCCGCCGACGCTCCGCGGGACTGCGCCAGCACGACGGCCGCCAACGACAGGGCCGCCACGGACCGGAGCCATCCGGTGGCATACTGGGGGCGCGCGTTCCGTTCGGTAAAGAAGAGTATTCCCAGGGTCAACACAAAGACCGCCGCTTCATACGTGGCAAAGAAATTGGGATTGAAAAACGTGCCCCTGGCCCGCAGCTCGCCCATCATGACGTACTGCGCGATGCCCCAGACGCCATTGCAGACGCCCATCAGCG
>JBKPKC010000169.1:0-5089 GCA_046765595.1 Nitrospirota bacterium | reverse complement strand
GGCCTGCACGCGCAGGAGCGTCGATTTGTCGGTCCATTTGTGATGTTGAGCACGTTGGCGTTCTATGCGGGCGTCGGCTTTTCCTTCTTCTTCGTGCTGCCTTTTGCGTTGAACTTTTTGGTGTCGTACGGTGTGAGCGCCGGTTTCATTCCGCAGCTCTCCATCGCACAGTACGTCGGCTTTGCGCTGTGGTTCTTGATGGTGTTTGGATTGATCTTCGAAGTGCCGCTGGCGATTACCTTGATGGCCAAGTTGGGCTGGGTTGATGCGCCGTTTTTGAAGCGTTATCGGAAATGGGCCTTGCTGGGCTCCTTCATCGTCGCTGCCATTCTGACCCCCACTCCGGATCCCTTCAATCAATGTCTCATGGCGCTGCCGATGTACATCTTTTACGAGGTCGGCATCATCAGCGCCGGCTTTTTCAACAAGAAATCTGCGCCGGGCTCCGAGCCGGCCGGTCCATTGGCGCCGGTCGCGCCCAAGGCCATGGCCCCGGCCATGTCGGGCGCGGGAGAGGGCGAATACCTGGGTGTGCCGACGGGGGCCGGCAGGCGGCGGTAGCAGAGAAACCTCTTTGGTCCACGTCAGAAAGGGTCGATTACGATGCCTCGCGAACTCAATGTAATTTCTACGCCGACGTCCGGCGGCAGCGATGCCTGCACCTACATGTGGGCTTGCGCAATCTGCGACGAAAACGAATCCTGTCAGAAGGACAAGGAAGGGCATAGCCGGTGGCTGGTCGCGAAGCGGATGGAACGGATCGAGTACAAAGTCCTGATCATGAGCAACAAGGGCGGGGTTGGAAAGAGCACCTGCACGACCAATCTCGCCGTCAGTCTGGCCCTCAAAGGCTGGCATGTCGGTATCTGCGACATGGATATTCACGGCCCCAACATCCCTAAAATGGTTGGTGCCGAGGGACAAAAGCTCAAGATCAGTACGTCCGGCGGCATCATTCCGTTTCAAGCGTATAACCTCAAGATCGCCTCGATGTCGTTTCTGCTGCAGAACCCCGATGATCCCATCATCTGGCGCGATGCCTATAAGTATGAATTCATCAACCAGCTGTTGGGTGGGGTCGAGTGGCAGGATTTGAACTTCCTGTTCATTGATTTGCCTCCGGGCACGGGCAACGAATCTGTGACGACCATCGATCTGTTGGGCAACGTCAGCGGCGCCGTCATTATCACGACGCCTCAAGAGGTGGCGCTCCTGGATTCACGCAAATCGGTCACCTTCTGCAAGGACAGTGAAGTGCCGATCATCGGCATTGTCGAGAACATGAGCGGACTCGAGTGCCCCCATTGTCACCAGCACATCGAAGTGTTCCGCAAGGGGGGCGGTGAAGCGTCGGCGCACGACATGGGCGTGCCGTTCTTGGGGCGCATTCCGCTCGATCCCGACGTGGTCACGCAGTCCGATGCCGGCGAGCCGTTCGCGATGTTTTATTCTGACACGCCCACGGCCGAGGCCTATCACGAGATTGCGAACAAGGTCGAAGCGTTCTGTAAGAAAAGCGGGTCATTGGTGAACGTCGTTCCCCGGCAGCACCGATAGCACGCGATGATGAAACGCAAGGACGCCATGGCCGGCCTGACCCCGCTCGAAGACGCGCAAAAGATCGTCTTGGAGGCCACCGCCGTCTTGGGTTTGGAAAAGATTCCACTGTTGGATGCATTGGGGCGGGTTTTGGGCGAAGACATCATTGTGGAACGGGACAATCCGCCCTGGGACAACAGCGCCATGGATGGATTTGCCGTACGCTGGGAGGACATCAAGCAAGAGCATGCCATTCAAAAGCCGGTCACCCTCACGGTGATCGAGGACGTGCCGGCGGGCAAGATGCCGGCCAAGACCGTGGGCCCGGGGCAGGCGATCCGCATCATGACCGGTGCGCCGGTCCCGAAGGGTGCCGACACCGTGCTGAAAGTCGAAGATACGGAGCACACCGTCGATTCGGTGCGCGTCTTCAAGCCGGAGGCGAGAGGAGCGAACATTCGCCCGCAGGGCGAAGACGTCAAGAAAGGCGAGCGAATCATCGCCAAAGGAACGAAAATCAGGCCCGGCGAAGCCGGCATGCTGGCCATTCTCGCCAAATCGTTCATCTTTGCCTATCAGCGTCCCCGGGTCGCGATCCTTTCGACCGGCGACGAGTTGGCGGATTTGGACGAGCGGTTCAGCGAGGAAAAGATCATCAACTCCAACAGCTATGGGCTGGCCGCTGCGGTGCAGGATGCGGGCGGCATTCCGTTCCTGCTCGGCATCGCGAAGGATACACCCGCAGCGCTGAAAGAAAAGATCTCGCATGGGCTGACCGCCGATATCCTGGTGCTCTCGGGCGGCGTGTCGATGGGCGATTACGATTTCACGAAAGCGGTGTTCCGCGACCTCGGTGCCGAGATGAATTTTTGGAAGCTCGCCATCAAGCCGGGACAGCCCCTGGCTTTCGGAAAAATACAGGGCAAGCTCGCCTTCGGATTGCCCGGGAACCCGGTTTCCTCTATGGTCACGTTTGAACAGCTCGTGCGTCCGGCGATGCTCAAGATGAGCGGCTACCGAAGCTACGGCCGTCCCGTGGTCCAAGCGCTGTTTCAGGAGCAGTTCTCGAAACGGCCGGATCGTCGGCACTTCCTTCGCGGGATGCTCACCCGGGAAGAGGGTGCCTTCAAGGTAAGGACGACCGGCGATCAAGGCTCGGGGATCTTGACGTCCATGGTGAAGGCCAACTGTTTGATCGACGTGCCGGCGGAGGTCGAACGTCTCAATCCAGGCGACCTGGTCTCGGTTCAGTTGCTGAGTGGAGAAGCCTGGGCGCCTCACGCTGAGACGATTCACAGCGGCCCTCATCGGCTGTCCTGTTGTTAAGAAGAGGGGGCATGCCAGTTCCGATCGTCTGCTTTGTGGGCAAATCGAACAGCGGGAAGACGACGTTCATTGAACGCATCATCCCTGAGCTGGTCCGGGCCGGCTACAAGATCGCCACGGTGAAGCACGCAGGGCACGGGTTTAACCTCGATACGGAAGGCAAGGACAGTTGGCGCCATAAACAAGCGGGCGCCAGCAGCGTTGTGATTCTCTCGAAGGGCAGCATGGCGATGTTCGCCGACGTCTCAGATCAGTTGAAGCCGGAGGACGTTCGCGCCCGCTTCCTGGACGACACATATGATCTGGTCATCGTGGAGGGCTGGAAGCACGAAGGTTATCCGAAGATCGTCATCATTCGAGAACAGGTGGGCGAGATTCCGATTTCTTCCGAGGGCTTGTTGGCGGTCGTTTCTGACAAACCGATCGATTTGCACGTGCCGCGGTTTGATCTCAACGACGTCCCGGCTGTCGCGGCGCTCATCATGAAGCATTTCCCTCTGCGGCGAGTCCGCGCGGAGCATGAACTGGACGTCTAGAGCCACCATCGCGCTCGTTCTTGCCGCGGGAGCCGTGGCGCTCGGTGCAGTCGCCGTCCCCCTGACAAACCATCCCACATTCTGCGCGAGTTGCCACACGATCCGGCCTTCGCACGACAGTTGGATGCAGTCTTCCCATAAAGAGGTGACCTGTGTGGCATGCCATGTTCGACCGGGTGTGGCCGGCTGGATCCATGACAAGGCCTGGGCGGGGACGAAAGACCTCGCGATCTCTTTGTTCGGCACTCCGACGGAGGCGCATAATTTGAGGGCGAAAGTCGACTCGAACGTGTGTGTGGAGTGTCATCAGCATATTCTGCGCACCTCCGAAGTGGCGCCGAGGGATCTTCCGGCCCCCGTCAATGACGTAGGATTGATCATGAGCCATCGAAAGCACATGGAGGCATTCGACGTCCGCGGTCAAGGCGAGGGCTGCACCACATGCCACGCAGGCGTCGTGCACGACCGGCCGATCAAAGGCTATCCCATCGTGATCCCGAGGGGTCACGTTTCCGCCGATACGAAGCCGTGGAATCCGGAGTACCCCGAGGGATCGTACCTCCGTACGAGAGCCCTGGAAGACTGCTTCCGTTGTCATGACGGGAAGGCCGAACATCGGGGGAAGGTGTTGGACCGGAAGTGCGAGACCTGCCATCTTCCGGACAAAATCAAGGAGTTCCTTTCGTTTTGAAGGACCAACCGGCCATGACCACGCCCGTCCTTCGCGTCAGTCACTTGCGCAAGCAGTTCGGCGATTTTGCCGCCGTGGATGACGTCTCTTTTTCGATCCGGCCGGGAGAGATCCTTGGACTGCTCGGGCCAAACGGAGCCGGAAAGACGACGACGATTCACATGTTGCTGGGGCTCATTACGCCGACGGCAGGATCGATCGAGGTCTTCGGAAAGGACCTGGCCAGCCACCGTGAAGAAATTCTGCAACAAGTAAATTTTTCATCGACCTATATTTCGATGCCCCTCGCGTTGACCGTCGAGGAGAATCTGTGGGTCGTCGCCCGATTGTACGGACTTGCCGACGTCAAGCGGAGGGTCGACGAGATCGTCAAGAAACTCGAGATGGGAGAGTTTCGACACAAAATCACGCGCAAGCTCTCCTCGGGGCAAATGACGCGGTTGACGCTTGCCAAGGCCATCCTGACCGAGCCGAAGATTCTGTTTCTGGATGAGCCGACCGCCAGTCTTGATCCGGACATCGCCCATAAGATCCGTGCGCTCTTGAAAGAGGAACGACGCTCTGCCGGTCTCAGCATTTTGTATACCTCGCACAATATGCGCGAAATGGAAGAGATGTCGGATCGCATCATTTTTCTCCAGCGCGGCAAAATCGTGGCCGAAGGAACGCCGAAGGAAATCGTTTCCCGCTTCGGGCAGGCCGATCTTGAAGAAGTCTTTCTGAAACTGGCGCGGGAATCCAGCTGAACAGAGGGAAGGAACAGGCACTCGATGATGATTGATTTCGCCACCGGTGTGTTCATCGGCGGTCTGGCCCTCAGCGCATGCTGGGGCTGGCTATGGCTGGTCGTCGGGACGGTCGGGTTTGGCCGAGGGGTCTGCAGCGGAAGGGTCGTAGTCAACAGTGTGACGGTCGCCATGGTTCCGCTGCTGCTCGGCTGGTGGGCATGGTGGATGAGACACGACACCGTCTCATCGAACGGCGCCCTCGTCGCAGG
>JBKPKC010000168.1:0-5394 GCA_046765595.1 Nitrospirota bacterium | reverse complement strand
T
Organism: Nitrospirota bacterium; assembly: GCA_046765595.1. Taxonomy (GTDB): domain Bacteria; phylum Nitrospirota; class Nitrospiria; order Nitrospirales; family Nitrospiraceae; genus Nitrospira_C. Next base: position 5,393 of record JBKPKC010000168.1, on the reverse strand, counting down.
TTTCGAATAGCACCTGCCCGCGCTGCGGCGGACTCATGGTGGGCGACTTCTGCATGGACTTGCTGAAGGGCTCCGAGAGACTCGAGGTCCTCGCCTCACGTTGCGTGCAATGCGGCGAGGTCGTTGATCCAGTGATTCTGCAGAACCGGAAGATACAGCACCCATCCTCGACCTACTCACTCTTCGGATCGTTGGGCACCAATACCTAGCGAGTCGCTTCAACAAGGGGGACATCATGAGCGCACGACCTCTCATCCACACAAGCATGTTGGCAGCCCTGCTGCTCTCGGCAGGCTGCGCAGCCGACCGTACACACTCTTCAAGCGAACCTCTGTCTTCAAAGCAGCCGAGTTTCGTTAGCCAGGAGCAAGCTCGGCATCTGGCATTCGCCTATCGCCGGCAGGCTGCCGATATTCGGGAGTTGGCCCGGCGAATTGAGCTGGAGGCTCTGCTCGCGGGCCGTCAGTCTGGCTTCAGCCAAGAAGAATCCCGCCGATTGGTTCAGGCGAAGGAGTTGTTCGCCGCTGCGGAGGAAGCAGACGAACTCGCATTCATTTACAGACGACAAGTTCCTCACGGACAGATGCAGTAAAGAGCTCGCAACGTGAAATCGACTTGCCCACTCGACAGTGGTTTCTGATGTGTTCACAGCCAGCTATGGTCCTGGTGTTCTTAAATCAAGGAGGTTCACATGCGGAGTCAAACTCTTCTTCAGGTCGGATTAGGAGTCGCCTTAGTGGCAGGATCCGTATCGATGGCGATCGCCGCGGGCCAGGCGAGTAGCGACAAGGACATGGTTCAAATTCCTCGCGGTGAATTCACGATGGGAAGTCATGAACACGGCGACGAGGCAGCCCACCAAGTCGTGCTCGATCCTTATGACATCGACAAGTACGAAGTGTCGAACGCCCGGTTCAAAGAATTCATGAAAGCGACCGGGCATCCAGCGCCGGCCTATTGGGACGATCCTCGTTTGAGCAAGCCCAACCAGCCCGTCGTCGGCGTGAGCTGGAAGGATGCGAATGCCTTCTGCACGTGGGAAGGCAAGCGCCTGCCGAGCGAAGCGGAATGGGAGCGGGCAGCTAAAGGGCCGGCGGGAGACAACCATTATCCCTGGGGCCACAAGCTTGATCCGAAGAAAGCGAATTACGGGCAGAATGTCGGCCGTACGATGCCGGTGGATTCCTACCCAGAAGGCGTCAGCGGATTCGGGGTCTACAATATGGCCGGCAACGTTTTCGAATGGGTCAACGATTGGTATGACCCCAAGCACTACAAAGAGAGTCAGGCGCTGAATCCTCAAGGCCCGGATAAGGGCTATAACTTCGCGAACCAGGGACAAGTCAAGGTTTTGCGTGGCGGATCCTGGCTGGCGCCGGAGACGTCATTGCATACGAGCCATCGATTCTGGAATCAGCCGGAGAACAACTCCTATGGCGTCGGTCTCGGGTTCCGCTGCGCAAAATCGGCTCCCGCGATCCCCGACGAGACTATCCAGGCGGGGCGCGACGCCTTTATCGCAGCACTTGTGGCGATGGGCGCTGAGAAGAACGCCGATGCGATGGCCTCCATCGAGAAGGCGCTGGCGGCCGATCCGAGCAATAAGGAGTATCTGGCGACCCGCGATCTGATCAAGAAAACCATGAAGAAGAAATAAATATGGGAACCGGTTGGGGCGGCTTGCCGCCCCTTTCCTGATTTCGAAGCGCTCGTTGAAGCAATGCCGTTCCTGGGAACGGCTGGGCCACGACGGAGGCGGACACATGACACAGCACAGCACATTCGCTCTCGGATTTATCTTGACCGTATTGCTTGGAGGAGCCGCGGTCTCGGCCGGCCCCATCAATCCGGCCCGCCACCCACATCCGGAACAAGCCAAGGCGGTCCATAAGGCCGAGCATTCAGTGGACCACGCCTGGGAAATCTATCACCGCGCGGCATTAGGGGGAACTGTCGCTTCCCCTACTCTCCAGGCGGACATTGAACAACATCTGCACGAGGCCAGAACGCTCGTGACCCGGGCACAGGAGGCCGCCGAGCGCGGGGACAAGCGGCAGGTGGATCGTCTGGTTGGAAAAGTCCAGGCTCATACGACCAAAGCCATCGTAGGCAGCAAGGAGCAGAAGAAATGACACTATGTCCGCGGAGCAAATCAAGGTACAGCATCGTCATGGCGGCCATATTTGTGGCCTACTCTGTGACAGAGGCGCCGGTCATGTCGGCGCCTCCCGCGCAGAAAGAGCTGGACGCTGTACCGATGATCACGATTCCGGCGGGAGAATTCCTGATGGGCAATCCGGAAGGAGTCGGTCGGGCTGATGAGTGGCCGCAGCGGTCCGTGTATCTCGATGCCTTCGCGATCGATCAAGTCGAGGTGACCAATGAACGGTATATGGCCTTCGTTACGGCGACGGGTCATCGGAATCCGCCGAATCCGTACGGCACGGGCCCGCTGGCATCCATCAAGAGAATCGAACGGCTGCCTGTGGTGCAGACAACCTGGTACGACGCCAAGGCCTATTGTGGGTGGGCGAAGAAGCGGCTCCCGACGGAGGCGGAATGGGAAAAGGCCGCACGCGGCGTCGACGGCCGCCGATTTCCCTGGGGCAATGAAGCCCCGACCTCGGAGCGCGCGAATTTTGACCGAGAGTGGGCGGATGAGAAGACCTTGTATCCGGTCGGGTCTCACCCGGAGGGAGACTCGCCCTACGGAGTGAAAGATATGGCCGGCAATGCCCGGGAATGGGTCTCTGATTGGTATGATCCGGATTATTACAAGCATGCCCCGGCCAGGAATCCCCAAGGCCCTGACAGAAAGGGAGTGGTCCGGTCGATTCGCGGAGGGTCCTGGCACAGCCCATTGGCAGACATTACAGCACCGGCGCGCGGGCGCGGAGGATTCGCGTTGCAGACGCATGGCACAGGTTTTCGTTGTGCTCGCAGTCTCGAGAAACAAATTGAGCAAAAACAATAGGCCAAGGTGGGGTGTGATGGCGCTGAACGACAGATGCATGAACCCGGAGGCCGGTCTTCTTTGCCTGCGAGGGTGGTACTGATGCGCGGCATCGCTTGGTTTCGACGCGATCTGCGGCTGCACGACAATCCCGCCTTGGAGGCGGCCTGCAAGGCATGCAGCCACGTGGTTCCGCTCTTCGTATTTGACGAGCCCCTGTTGCGGTCGCAAATCTTTGGATCGGCTTGCGTGAACTTCATGCTCGGCTGCCTTGCGGATCTGGCAGCGTCGTTGGCCGCTCGAGGTTTTGCGCTCCAGTGGCGTCGCGGTGAACCGGTCGAAGAAATGGTGAATGCCGCGCGTGAATGGAAGGCCGACGTGGTCTATTGGAATCGGGATTATGAACCGGGGGCCATTGAGCGAGACCGTGCCGTCCAGCAACAACTGGCTCAGATGGGCGTGCCAGGGCGGACGTTCAAGGACCACGTCGTGTTCGAGGCGGAGGAAGTTCGGGGTGGCCCCGGAGAGCCGCTGCAACGCTATAGCGCCTATTGCACGCGTTGGTGGACCAGGTGGCAGTCCACCAAACCGACGGTCCTACCGATTCCTGCCGGGTTGTGCGGAGATAAGTCGGTGCCGCTCTCCGCGCCTTGCCCGATCCCCACCGCCCGCGAGTTGGGGTATGAGCCGCTCACGCCCTGGATCGAACCCGGCGAACAGAACGCTCGAAGGAGGCTGATCCGGTTTGTTGGAGGACCGATTCACAGCTACGTGGACGGCCGGAATCTTCCCGCCATCGACGGAACTTCAAAACTGTCGGCTCATATCCGCTTCGGAACGTTGTCGCCTCGTACTGCGATACATGCGGCGTTGGCCGGGCTGGTGGCAGGCGGTCGCGTCTCTCGTCCCGATGTGCTCACCTGGATCGATGAGTTGATCTGGCGCGAATTCTTTCAACAAGTGCTATCGGCGTTTCCACGCGTCGTGGAAGGGCCGTTCCGGGCCGCCATTGTGCCGCCGCCGCGTGAACCGGGCCCGGAACGCGACCGGTTGTTTCAGGCTTGGTGCGACGGCCAGACCGGCTACCCGATCGTGGATGCCGGCATGCGCCAGCTCAACCGGACCGGCTGGATGCATAACCGCGTGCGTATGATCGTGGCCTCGTTCCTGATCAAGGACCTGCGGATCGACTGGCAGAGCGGCGAGCGGTATTTCATGCGTCATCTGCTCGATGCCGACACAGCCGCCAACAATGGAAACTGGCAATGGTGCGCGTCGACCGGCACGGATGCGATGCGTGGGTACCGGATTTTCAACCCGGCGCTACAAAGCAAGAAGTTCGACCTTGACGGATCCTATATCCGCCAGTATGTCCCGGAACTCAAGACGGTGGCTCACAACTGGGTCCACGAGCCGCATCTGATGACACCGGACGAACAATCGCGGAGCGGATGCCGCATCGGAGTGGATTATGCTGCGCCGATCGTGGACCATCGGCATGCTCGCCAGGAATACCTCGATCTCGGCAAACGGCAGGTGACGGGATGACGACCGCCCTCCTTCGCCTTGGAATCAGCCGCTGCCTCCTGGGACACGAAGTGCGGTTCGATGGCGGCCATAAGCGCGACCAGTTCCTGACAGACATCTTCGGGCGCTATGTGGAGTGGGTGGCTGTTTGTCCGGAGGTCGAAGCCGGGCTCGGGACGCCCCGCGAGGCGATGCGTCTGGTCGGCGATCCCCGGCATCCACGGCTGATCACGATCAAAAGCGAGAAGGATCGCACCGAGGCGCTTGAGAGCATGACCGCCGACCGGCTCCGCTCGCTCACGGATCTGGATCTTGCCGGATACGTCTTCAAGAAGGACTCGCCGAGCTGCGGCGTCGAGCGAGTCCGCATCTATAACCAGCACGGCATGCCGAACCGCAACGGCACTGGCCTCTTTGCGCGGGCCTTCATGGAGCGATTTCCCTTGGTTCCGGTTGAAGAGGAAGGACGCCTTTGCGATCCAGTGCTCCGCGACAATTTCATTGAAAGGGTTTTCTGCTATCACCGCTGGCAGCAGCTCGAACGATGTCCCGCCACGCGGAGCGACATCGTCAAATTTCATACCGTCCACAAGTATCTCCTGCTCGCGCACAGTCGACAGCTCTATCAGAAACTGGGACGGCTGGTCGCACAGGCCGACCGCTATCAACCCAAGGACCTGATCAAAGGCTACGGCAAGCTCTTCATGGAAGCCTTAGCCGTTACGGCAACGAGGCGAAAACATGTCAACGTGCTGCAACATCTGATCGGGCATATGAAAGGCCGGCTGACGAAGTCGGAGCGGTCTGAGATCGACGGCCTCATCGAAGACTACCGTCAAGGCCTCGTCCCCTTGGTCGTGCCTCTCACGCTCGTGAAACACTATGTCGTTCGATACGGAATCCTGTATCTCCG
>JBKPKC010000167.1:0-7656 GCA_046765595.1 Nitrospirota bacterium | reverse complement strand
ATTTTGACCAGTCCGGCTTCCTCCGTTTGATCTTTTTCCCACTGAATGACCGGCAGGCGCTTGACCGTGAATTCGACTGGCACGTACCGGCGGATGTCGTCGGGGACGATCACGACGCCGCCGCAATGCATGGAGAGGTGGCGAAAGTGATTCTGCGCCCGAAGCGCGTGTGCGAGAATCGCGGGCCACGGCGCGTTGAGGGTCAAGGCCCGGCAGAGCCGTTGCACCCACTGTTCGTTGGTAGGGGCTTCGTCAAAGTGCAGAAGGTCTTTTTGCCGTGTGATGCGGGCGGCGACTGCCGAGATCTCCGCGGCGGGGATTCCATAGACCTTGGCCGTTTCACGGATGGCGGCCCGGAAGCCGAGGCTGTTTTGATTCGCCACCATGGCCGCCTGCCGCTCGCCGTATTGCCGGAACACCCACTCGAGAATCGGATCCCGCTCGTCCCATGGAAAATCGATGTCAATGTCCGGCGGATCTTTGCGGCCGGGATTGAGAAACCGTTCGAAGAACAAATGATGTTTCAGCGGGTCGACGTGCGTGATCTGAAGGCAATAGGAGACGATCGATGCGGCGACCGAGCCTCGACCGCACGTACGGGGCGCCTGGCGGACGATTTCGTCCACCACGAGAAAATAATGGGCGAACCGTTTCAGCCGGATGACGGCCAATTCTTTCTCGATCCGTTCGCGGATTTCGCGCGAAAGGCTGCCGTAACGACCGCGGGCCCCGTCATAGGTTTTCTCTTTGAGCAGGACGAAGGCCTCTTCATCGTTCATCCGGCGGAACGCGGGGAAAATGGTGTCGCCAAAACGCCAGTCACTATGACAGGCTTCGGCGATACGGACGGTGTTCTCCAGCGCGTCGGGAGCATGGGGGAAATGTAGTGCCATGCGGGCGGCCGGCACCAGCCATTGCACCGGTGGGGCGCACTCCTGGTTCGGCAGGCGTGAGAGCGTCGTGTTCAGGGCAATCGCCCGCAACAACCGATGCGTCGCGAATTCCTCCGGTCCTGAAAAATACACGCGGTTGGTGGCTACCGGCGGAAGGCCGAGACGACGGCTGAGTTGAAGTGTGTGGTGCATGAGCGGGCCAGGAGTCAACTCCACATAGACATCCTCCCGGCTTTGTGCGGCCCACGTCCGAAGGGCGGATTCATCGTCGGTCGCCACAATCAATCCCGACCGAAAACGTGACACGGCTCCGAGAAAGTCGAATAAGGGGTCGGTATGCCGTTCCGACAGCAGGCGGCAAAGCGAGGCATACCCTTCCGGGGTTTTGACCAAGAGGACCGCGCGATGGTCGGGAGTCGTCAATTCGGCGCCGAGAATGGAGCGAAGGCCATGCTCTCGTGCCGCTCCCACAAATCTGACCGCGCCGTACAATCCATTGGTATCGGTCAGGGCAATGGCGGAAAAGCCGTTCCGACGCGCGGAGCGGCACAGCGTCTCCAACGACGAGACGCCCCGCATGGCCGAATATTCGGAATGGACGTGGAGGTGGACGAACGAAGGCGTCATCGCAAGGTTTTCCCCCAGCGCAATGAGCGCTCGCCGAATTTTTTGCGAATGGCATCGAGAGCGCTGGACAGCCGATGGGACGCCGGTGGAATCGAGGCGGACTCGTCAAAGAGCGACAGTTGCTCGACCGGCGGCTCGAGTCGATCGACCCGCAACGTCAGGCGTGTCAGCCGCACCCGTCGGCGCGCACACCGGTAAAATACACGCGTCAGCACCGGGTGAAGGTCCGCCTCCCAGCACGTCCCATGCCACAATCGCTCATGCGCAGCCTGCTCGACATGGTCGCTGTGCCGGATAAAAAGTCGCACGTGCCGGCAGACTCGATGTTGCTGTCGAAGGGTGGCGCAGACAGTCTCCAACAGTCCATAGAGCCGCCCGAGCAGGACGGAATCGTCCACTTCATCCGGATCCAGGGCGATGGTCCGTTCGATGAACGGCTGTGCGGCAGGCGGATGCACCGGCGACGAATCGATGCCCAAGGCCCAGTTATGCAGAAGCGAGGCGGACGCGCCGAAGACGGCTTCAAGCTGGGCCAGCGACACTGAAGCGATCGCGCCGAGTGTGCGCAGATTTAAATCCTCAAGCCGCTGTGCGACCGGTGATGTCGACGCGCGTGGAAGGCCGGGCAGCAACAGTGACGGCAAGGGGGCCAGAAACGGCGGTTCCGATCCCGGATGAATCCAGAGGACTTGCGGTGGGCGTTTCAAGGTGATCGCAGCCAGTTGCGACACCAACTTGCTGCCGGCCAATCCGATGACGCTGTGCCATCCCTGTTGACGGGTGAGTTCACGTCCGAGACGGGTAGCCGTATCGATCGGCGGACCAAAGAGCCGAGCGGTTCCCGTAAAGTCGAGAAACAGCGAGCCGGGCCGAATCGATTCCCATGCGGGCGCGCATGCGAGCACTCGCCGTTGCAGTTCACAATGCGCCGCCTGCACGCGCGATGAGTCCGGAGGAACGATCCGCAGCGCCGGACATATCATGCGAGCCAGTTCGACCGACATCCCGGGTTGAAGGCCGTCAGCAGACGCTTCCACAGACACCTCACGGAGCAATGCCCGCGAGGTATGCACCGGAGCTACGGCGACCGGTCGATTCCGTAATGCCGCATCATGAGCGCGGGCCAGCGCGATTTCGAAGGAAGGAATGAATAAACAGGCGATCTGCCGGTCCATGACGGTAAGCATTCACGTGTAGCCAATGGTTACAAACCGTCGGCCCCAAGTCAATCCCGGAAAAACCCTATTTGCATCAGGCGCTTGGGCTGTGTTAGCTTCGCCCCTTCGCGCCGAGAATAAGGCGCGCCTACACCTCGCTCCGGGATATATTCCGGGGCCTTTGTCCAGGAGGATCGCTGCATGGAGCTCTACGAGTCTCTATTCATTATTCGTCCGTCCGTCTCCGACGAGGAGACGAATGCGCTCATCGAAAAAATGAAAGGCGTCGCCGACCGAACCGGCGCGCAGTTCATCAAGTCGGAAAATTGGGGGCGCAAGAAGCTGGCCTACGAAGTGCGTCGTGAACGCAAAGGGACGTATGTCTATTTCTATTTCAAGGCGCCGAACAATACCGTCGCCGAGTTGGAGCACGCCTACCGGCTCGAAGACAACATCATTAAGTTCCTCACGGTCCACCTCGAAAAGGAACTGGTGCCGCGTCGCGTAGCGGAGGCGCCGTCTGAGGAGTTGACTGGTGGCCGGGTTTAACAAAGTCATTCTGATCGGAAATCTCACCCGCAATCCCGAACTGCGGTATACGCCGAGCGGCACACCGGTCGCCTCTCTAGGACTGGCCGTCAGCCGGCGCTACAAACAGGGAGACGACCTGAAAGAGGAAGTCTGTTTCGTGGACATCGTCGTGTTTGGCAAGCAGGCCGAACATTGCGGCCAATACCTCAGCAAGGGCAATGGCATCGTCGTGGACGGGCGGCTGCAGCAGCGGCGGTGGGAGACGGAGGACGGACAGAAGCGCAGTAAGCACGAAGTCGTCGCGCAGACCGTCACGTTCTTGCCGAAACGCGGAGACGGCGGCGCCCCGCATACGGGCGGCGGCGACGCCCCGGCGCACGAGGATGCCGGCTACGAGTACGAAGAACCGCAATAACTGAATGAGGGAGCCTATGGAACGCGAACGCGGCGGAAGCGGACGGGGCGATGGCGGGGGAGGCGGCCGATTTTTTCAACGGCGCCGGCCCTGCCGGTTCTGCATCGAAAAAGGGACCATTGACTTCAAGGACGTCGGACTGTTGCGCAATTTTCTGACGGAGCGGGGGCGCATCGTTCCCCGTCGTATCTCAGGCAATTGCCTGGGCCATCAGCGCGAGTTGACGACCGCCGTCAAGCGGGCGCGTCATATTGCACTGATCAGCTTTGCCGAAGAACGATAAGAACGGCGTTGGGAATGACGACCGACACAGGGATGACGATGGGAGTGCTTACACCGCTGGTGTCAGACATTGCAGCCGAGGGGCTCTCATTGGTGGGAGACTTCACGGCTGAGGATCTGGGGATTGCAGAGACCGATGCCACGCTTCGAGGTCCCCTCTCCATCAGCCTTGATTTGGCTCAGGCGGACGAGATGATCACCGTGACCGGCGTGCTCGAAGGAACCGTTGTTCGCCAGTGTGTCCGGTGCCTCAAAGAGTACGATGATGCGCTGGCCTTCTCGGTGCATGCAGCCTTTGCGCACGAGGGAAAGGAATTCAAAGTCGGACCTCGCCAGCCGAAAACCGGCGACTCGCGCAAAGGGCGGCCGGCGCCGGCGAAAAGCGAAACGGACCTCGAGGCGGAGGACGAAGGGGACGACCGGTATTTTTATCAAGGCGATCACATTGAGCTGGCCCCAATGCTGCGTGAACACATTATTCTGGCGGCGCCCATGCAGCCGCTGTGTCGGGAGAATTGCGCCGGACTCTGTGCACGATGCGGAAAAGATTTGAACGAAGGACCCTGTCAGTGTCCGGCTGAAGCGCCCTCAACGGCGATCCGGGTCATCCGCACGACAAAAAACTGAATCAGTCAGCCGACGGGGATCGCGAGGCTCCCAATGACTGGTTGTTGGAGGAAGAACCAATGCCCAATCCGAAACATAAGCATTCACGGGCCAGACGAGACAAGCGCCGCACTCAAAAGCTGCGGGTGACTCCGCCAGGCATGTCCGTGTGTCCGCAGTGTCATGAACTCAAGCTCCCGCACTACACCTGTCTGAATTGCGGGACGTACAAGGGCAAGGCCGTCATTCAAGTCGAAGAAGTCTGAACACCCAGTGCTTCGCGGTGTCCGCCCGGCGGGTGTCGGAGCACCGGGCGACGGTCATTTCTCGGTGCGGGCCCTCGCCTCACTGCGCTAAGCTCGCCGTATCTCACACCGCTGCATGCGCCAACGGTTATTCATGCGGGTCTCCAGCCGACTCCTGTGAGGACGTCACTGCTATGAAGATCGCTCTGGACGCCATGGGAGGAGACCATGGGCCCGCCCCGTGTATCGATGGCGCCCTTCAAGCCGCGCAGGAACTCAACGTCGAAGTCATCTTGGTAGGCGATGAAAAGGTCCTCTCAGATGAATGCCATCGTCTGGGCTGCACCGACGGCCGATTGTCGATCAAGCATGCCCCTCAAGTGGTCGAAATGCACGAGTCTCCGGCCACTGTGGCGCGCAAAAAGCGCGATTCGTCCATCTGGATCGCCACCGAGCTGGTTAAAAGCGGCGAGGCCCACGCCGTCGTCAGTCCGGGCAATACCGGCGCGAGCATGGTGGCCTCCTTTTTCGTCCTTGGATTGATGAAGGGCGTCGAACGGCCCGCGATTGCGACCAGTCTTCCGACGCTGACCGGCGAGGCGATCATGTTGGACGTGGGAGCCAATGTGGATTGCACCGCCCAGCATCTCCTCCAATTTGCCATCATGGGAAATGAATACGGGCAGCATCTCTTCAAGAAGTCCAATCCTCGCGTTGGTCTCCTGAGCATCGGTGAAGAAGACAGCAAGGGCAATGAAGTGACCAAAGAAGCGTTTAAACTCCTGAGAAGCAGCCCGTTGAATTTCATCGGCAACGTCGAAGGACGCGATGTGTACAGCGGCAACGCCGACGTCGTCGTTTGCGACGGGTTTATCGGGAACGTGGCCCTCAAAATCTCCGAAGGTGTCGCCGATACGATCAAAAAACTGCTGTTCAAAGAAATCTCGGGCTCGTTTTGGGGACGCTTGGCCTACCCTCTCATCGCCGCGCCGTTGCTGAAGCTCAAACGCCGGATCGATTACGCGGAATTCGGCGGAGCCCCGCTGCTCGGTGTCAACGGGATTACGATGATCTGTCATGGACGCTCGTCCGCGAAGGCGATAAAGAATGCCATTCGCCGCGCCAACGGTCTGGCCGAATCCCATGTGGATGCCCTGATACAGCGCGACATCGACGAGAACCTTTCCCAGAGCCGTCCGGCCGGGGAACCCTCGCTATGATGGGCCGTATCACAGGGACCGGCTCCTATGTTCCGGCAAAAATTCTCACCAATGCTGATCTCGAGAACATGGTCGCCACATCCGATCAGTGGATCACTGAACGCACAGGCATCCGTGCGCGCGCAGTCGTCGGACCCGGCGAGGCCTGCTCCGATCTCGCAGTGAAAGCGTCCAGCCGAGCCATCGAAGCTGCGAAGATCAGCGCGGCCGACCTCGACATGATTGTGCTTGCCACCTGCACCGGTGATTACCCGCTGCCAGCCACCGCGTGTTTGCTCCAGCATCAACTGGGCGCCACAAAAGCGGCTGCCTGTGATCTGTCCGCGGCCTGCTGCGGATTCGTGTACGCGCTGTCGATGGCCGATGCCTACGTCAAAACAGGCATGCGCCACGTGCTGGTTGTCGGATCGGAGGTGATGTCGGCGATCACCGATTGGACGGACCGGAATACCTGTGTCCTGTTCGGCGACGGGGCCGGTGCGGCGGTCGTCAGCGCCAGCGAAGGGCCACACGGCATTCTCTCGACGCATCTTCGGTCGGACGGTGCCTTATGGGAGTTGATCGCGGTTCCCGGCGGCGGCTCGCGGTTGCCGCCCTGTGAAAAAGTGATTTCCGAAAAACTGAACTGCATCAAGATGAAGGGCAATGAGACGTTTAAAGTGGCGGTGCGCACGTTGGAGGACATCGCGCGGGAAACGCTTGCCGCCAATCAGGTGACCATCGAGGATCTGGATCTCTATGTGCCGCATCAGGCCAACGTCCGAATTCTCACGGCGGTCGCCGACAGATTGGGCCTGCCGCTGGAAAAGGTCATGCTCAATCTGGACCGCTACGGCAATACCTCCGCCGCGTCGATTCCGATTGCGCTGGATGAAGCCGTGCAGCAGGGCCGCATCAAGCCGGGCTCGTTAGTGATGCTCGGAGCATTCGGCGCAGGCTTGACGTGGGCCTCTGCCCTCATCCGATGGTAGTGAGGCCGTCACGGCCATGGGCCGTCTGGAGCCGATGGGTGAACGGCGGCCGGCAACTTTCTCGTTGACTTTCCGGGGCGTTTCGAAGATATCTAACCCCTTATGAATTCAGGCGTCGCCTTCGTATTTCCCGGTCAGGGATCGCAGTCGGTAGGGATGGGCAAAGCCCTCTGTGAAGCCTATCCTCAGCTCACACAGGTCTACGAGCAAGCATCCGAGGTATTGGGTTACGACATCGCCGACCTCTGTTTCAATGGTCCTGCCGAGACGCTGAATCTGACAGAACATACGCAACCCGCACTGCTGGTGAGCAGCGTGGCGGCGCTCCGTGCCTTGAGCCCTGCCACGATGACGCCGACGGCAGTCGCCGGCCACAGTCTGGGCGAATATACCGCGCTGGTTGCTGCCGGTGGTCTGACCTTTCGTGATGCCGTGGGTATTGTCCAAAAGCGGGGACGGTACATGGCTGAAGCGGTCCCTCCGGGAACCGGAGCGGTCGCAGCCTTGTTAGGACTCGATGCCGATGCGGTGAAACAGGCCTGTCGTGAAGCGGGGTCGGTGGGCGTCGTCCAAGCAGCTAATTTCAACTCACCGGGGCAAGTCGTGATCGCCGGGGAGAAAGCAGCGGTCGAGCGGGCCATCGAGATTGCCAAGAGCAAAGGGTGCAAAAAAGCCGTTCCATTGCCGGTGAGCGTTCCTGTGCATACTC
>JBKPKC010000166.1:0-4740 GCA_046765595.1 Nitrospirota bacterium | reverse complement strand
CAGGTTCCGCTGGTCATTGATGAACCAGTGGTCACAGGCCGCGTCGCCGTCAATGTTACCGTTCGCGCCGGCCGTAAATCCGCTCGGCGCTGCCGCCACCGCAAATCCACCACTGGCAGGCGGCAGGGTCACATTGCACGGAGTTGTGGCAACCGAGCTGCCGTTAAACCGGGTGATCGTCGTACCGACCCCCACCGCATTTGCCGCGTCCTGATACCAATAAGAGTAACGGGGCGCTCCGGCTGGTACCCAGCCCACTAGCTCGCTGACTGTTGCCGGGGCATAGGTTTGAGGATTATTCGAGCCCCCTTGATACGCAACCGCGCATGTAAATATCGCCCCAAGACTCACCTTTGCTTCCGATTGCTTCGATTTCATCTGATAGGCGATGAAATTTGGAATGGCAATGGCGGCCAGGATGCCAATGATCGCGACGACGATCATCAACTCAATCAAGGTAAAACCCTGTTGTCCCCTCAACGGCTGATACATCACTGCTCCTCGCTCGACCTATTAGGTGTCTCATCACAAGGCACACCAGGCAACCAAATTCGAAGAATCCTGTAACAGCGCTTCCCGAAGGGAGAAGATGGGCAGGACATTCCACTGTTTTACGTTGGGGGTATCGCGGTGTGAGATGCGATGTGGGCGACGAATGCGCCGGCCCGCCAGGCGCCGCGACATTCAGAATGTTCCGTTTCTTTTTCCCTTGATCAGCGTGGGAATTCATTCTAAACGTGGGGGGAAGACCGGAGGGAAGGATATCAAATAACCAGTGAATGGAGAAATCAGATGTCGGAAAATCGCTTAAGAGTGCTCGCCAGAGTGTCTGCCAAGGCCAGCAGCGTGGAGCAGGTCCGTACGATTCTCACCGGGCTCGTCGATGCGACCCGCAAAGAGCCGGGATGTCTTAGTTATGAGTTCCTTCAGAACCGATCGGATCCGAACGACTTTGTCTCTGTCGAAGAGTGGGAAAGTGCTGCGGCCGAACAGGCTCATTTGTCGACCGTGCACCTCAAGGACGCGTTGGTGAGGCTGGCGGGGCATCTCGCTGCCGAGCCGGATATCCGCCGATATTCTGTCTTGCGATAGGTTGTCAGTCTTTCACGCCCACGCCGATCACGATTAAAACGGTATAGTCCTGCTTCGTGCAGCCCTCGACCGGCGGCATCGCTCCACCTGGCGCAACTGGAAACGCCGTCTTCTGCACGTTTGCCGGGGAGCACGAACCCCCCACCGTTGCCGGTGTATACCGCGCGGAACGGCAGGCCAGGTGCGTCACGTCGTAGAGCGTCGCGCCCTTATCGAGTTCCCAGCGCCTGTCGCCATTCCTGTCAGGGGAATGAATGGTCAGCACAGCCGTCACCTCGCGGGCGCCCGTGACCAGGTATTTGCCGGGAGGAAGTGGAAAGGTCGGCTGCTCCATGATCAGGCCGTGTTCCTCGAGCCACCAGTCCGCGCCGTCGAATTTCCAGCGCGCCGGGGCAACGCCACCTGCATCCTTCAACCGTTTATAGCTGTTGAGCTCGACGCCCCGAGGACCCGGGTCCAGAGGCCAGAGACCCCACGATTGCGCGCCGCTCCCAGAGGTCGCACGTGGATCGCCCAAGGCCGCGATGAACTGTGTCGATATGCGCTGGAACTTCGTCTGACCACCGTCTGCGGCGTGGGCTTGGCTTCGACTCAGATTGAATGACGGGAGCGTGATCGAACCCAGCAGAAAGAGAGCCAGGATGAGCAGAGAAAACGTAGAACGGGCAGAAGAACCACCCTCTTTATGTGTCATCTTTGCTCCTGCGTCAGAAAGCCGTGGGTACTCTACTCTTTCTCAACCGGTTGGTCCATCGGGCTGTGCCCCGTTTCCACATGCCCACGCTCTAGCCTTCACGCTTCAACTTCTCGCGGCGCGCCAGCTCGGTGGCGGAGGGCTCGACCGCGCCGCCGACGGTGGCTGTCTTCACCTCTCCAGCGCGCACGTAAGTCGCGGCGATGAGCCCTTTCGGCGAGACCGCGCTGTGTGTCAGTTTGAACGCACGCGGCTGGCTGTCGCTGCTGAACAGCCGTTTGCCCTTGCCGAGCAGCAGCGGAAAGGTGAATGTGCGGATCTCGTCGACGAGCCCGGCGGCGAGCAACGCGTGCACAAGCTCCGTGCTGCCTTGCGTGAGGAGGACAGGGCCGTCCTCCTGTTTCAGTTTGGCGACATCCCTGGGGGCGTCCCGCAGCGCCACTGAGCCTTTCCAGGTCAGGTCCACGCCTTTGCGCGTCGCCACGTACTTAGTGATCCGATTGAAGGTCTTGGCGATGTCGTCGGCTGGTCCGCCTTCGGCATAGGGCCAGTAGGCGGCGAAGATATCGTAGGTGCGCCGCCCGAGCAGCAGGGCGAACGGCTCGCCGAACAACTTGTCGAGTTCTTCGCCGAAAACAGGGTCGTCCCCCAGTGAAGCGGTCCAGCCGCCGAACGTGAACCCGCCGGTGGGATCTTCTTCCGGTCCGCCGGGGGCCTGCATCACGCCATCCATTGAAACCATCGCGCCGACAATCACTTTTCTCATGACCAAGTTCTCCTTTCTTATGAATCCTCAATACACACTCTCTTGATCATCCAGGTGTCGCATTTAAACCGACCTAGGATATATACTTAGTATTCACAGCGGGCTATCATTTTTTCGTGGAGAGAGATACTTTTTCGCTGCTCGGCGTTGTGAAGTATTGGATCTGAGAGCTCAATCCTGTGCAACCCAGGGATCCACGGACACTGCTGGACAGGCGGTTTGCGCTTTTATCGGATCGCAATGGACGCGAGCTGCTTCACCCCTCGGACTTTCTTCCCGATTACCCGAAAAGTCTCCTTACCTGGCGAGTGGCGTTAGTCCCTGTGCGAACCGTGGACATGAGAACAATGGCCCTATCGTCGAGGTGATCTATGTACTCCCGTTTTTACGGTTTTAGCACGGAGCCATTTCAAAACACCCCGGACCTCGATTTTCTCTTCCTCAGTCCAAATCATAAAGAAGCATTAGCATGCATTGAATACGGCATTAGCCAACGGAAAGGGTTCATCGCGATCACTGGCGAGGTGGGAGTTGGCAAAACCATCATACTCCGGTCCTATCTCACCAAAGTCGATGCAACTAAGCAGAAAACGATCTATATCCTCAATCCCAGGGTCAGTTTCGACAATGTTCTCACCACCATTCTCAAAGAATTAAGCGCGGAACCCGTCGCCGGCCCCGTCACACAGAAGCTCAATCAACTGCACGAGGTGTTGATAGCCCAATACCGCAATGACCACACGGTGGTCCTCATTGTCGATGAAGCCCAGCACATACCTATCGAAACGTTGGAGAGCTTTCGCATGCTGTCCGACCTGGAAACCGCAAAGGAGAAATTGATTCAGGTGGTCCTTGTGGGCCAGCCAGAGTTGGACGCCTTACTCAATCGCTATGAGTTGCGCCAAGTACGCGAGCGAATTGTCCTTCGGGCAAGAATTGCACCGCTCACCAAAACTGAGAGTGAAGACTACATTGATCACCGGCTCAGCCTCGTGAGAAGAGAGCCACGGGCTGTCTTTTCAAAGCCAGCGCTCGATCGAATCGTGAAATCCGCAAACGGTATTCCACGAAGGCTGAACATTCTCTGTGATGCCGTCCTCATTACAGGATTTGGATATCGGCAAGCGATCATTTCAGGCAGGATCGCGAAGGAGGCAATTACTGTGTTCAATGGGCTATCTCAGCCCGCCCGAAGGCTTCAGCCGCGGTACGCCGTGGGCATGCTGAGCGTGGTGTTACTGGTCGTCTTCTATCTTATCTATCTCTCGGCCATACCAAGTATTACGGTCAGCGGGTCCTCGGAGGATACGGGCCAAAACGAAGGACCCCCAAAGCCCGTTCCGGGAAGCATCGCAACAGATCAGCAAGTCGCAGGCGATACCCGCGATACCGACTCCGTGCCGCCAACACGCCTGGTCAGTGAGCTGGATGCAAAAGAAAGCAATGATCTCTCCCCAACGGAGAGGATGGAATTAAGTGAAACGGCCAGGCTTTTGGCCGTTCTGTTGGATTCTGGAAGGGTTGTCCTAGGACGGGCACAGCCCACGATCAACAATCCCAGAATTGGCGACAAAGGGTTTTCCTCGAGTGTTTTTGAAGCTCAGCTGAGGAAAGAGTTTCAGGCAAGAACTCGACATGATCTGCACAATCTTGCCGTTGCACCGATGCCGGAATCCGCCAAACACTTGCTGCTGCGGCTGGCCTTCTTCATGCAAAAAGCCGTACATGATGTGCAACCCGACATCAACAAGAAGGGGATCGGGTTTAAAGGTTTCATCCCCGCGACATTTGGAACGCAGGTGGCCCAGAGCTTCTCGAAGGACACCGGTTTGAAGTTGCGGCAGATTGGCCCGCCCGGCACCGAGCCGCGAAACCCGAATAACAAGCCGGATGACCAGGAGGAGGAACTCCTTTATGCCGTGCAGAAAAGTCATCCCCGGGTGGGAGATCACATTGTCGAGCAACAGCTGACTGAGAGTCGTGGGGTTCGCGTCATGCTCCCGCTCTTTTACAACAAACAATGCCTCGCCTGTCATGGCAAACCCAAGGGAGAGGTCGACATCTCGGGGTATGAAAAAGAAGGCTTCAAGGAGGGAGACTTAGGAGGGGCCATATCTATTGTGCTTTCTGCTCAGAAGAAGCTCACAAAGAGGAGCGAATGAGTCGGATCTTTGGAGCCCTTCAACAC
>JBKPKC010000165.1:0-8644 GCA_046765595.1 Nitrospirota bacterium | reverse complement strand
GCCTGTGACGCCGGGAATTCGGCCTGGCACTCTCCCTGGCGCCTCCATCCCTGGCGCCTCCATCCCTAGTGCTTCCAACCCTGGCGCTTCCAAAGGAGCGTCTGGAAACCCATGATGACCATAAGGGTAGTCGTCCGGCATCGCCAGGTCATGCAGGCTCCGCCGGGAGGCAACGCAGGCGGCTTTACCCTCTTCGAGGTATTGATCGCCATGGCCATCCTCGCCCTTGCCATGCCGATTCTGCTCGGCCTTCGCAATTGGGATCTCAATCTCCAGGCGAAGGCGGCCGATATCACCGCGGCCACCATGCTGGCGCAGGAGAAACTGATCGAAGCGGAACTGAGTCCGGTGTATCCCATCGGTGAAACGACCGGCGACTTTCGCAATCCGCCCCCCGGCTATCAAGTGCCCTTCGATGTTCAAGATCGGGCCGAACGGTATCGATGGAAGCGCATCATTACGACGACCCCGTTGCCGGCCGTTCGCGAGGTCAAAGTCCAGATTCTGTGGCAGCAAGGAGCCTCCGATGAAGTGCTCGAGGCCAGCACCTATGTGTTCGCCCCCACGACTGGCTTCTGAGGGCGCCTTCACGCTCGTGGAGGTCTTGTTGGCAACCACGCTGGTGGCGGTCATCGCCGCCATGGTGTTTGGATCGTTGAATTTGAGTGCGATCGTGATCGATGGCGCCAGGCGCTCGGCCGCCCGGGAGCAGCTTTTGCGAAGCACCTTGCGGATCATGTCGGAAGAACTGTCCACGGCCGTTGCCACGCCGCAGGTGCCGATGGTGGGGATCAATGCGACACAAGGGGGGCAGCCGGCCGACACCGTTGTGTTCAACACGCTGGGGCGGTTCCGCGGCGGAGATTCCGTGCAGGAGTCGGAGATGGTCCGGATCGTCTATACCAGAGAACAAGATCGTGTCCTGCGCTTCATCAGACGAAACATCTACGGCATAACCGACGAGAGCATCGATCAATTCGAACTCGCGAAACTCGTCAAGGCCTTCAACGTGCGATATTTCGATTCACAGGCCAATGCATGGGTAGATGAATGGGACGGTCGCGCGAGGACGTCGCCGCCCAGCGCTGTCCTGATCGAGTTGACACTGATGCAGGAGGGAGAAGATGACCCGCGTACTTTCCGGCAATGGGTGGCGATCGGAGTGAAGTCATGATGGCGCGTCTGTGGCCGCCGACGTTCACGCTCAAGAAGGAGCCCTTGGCCTGGCTGGCCGTGGGGGTCGCGAGTCTGCTTCTCTTCTTGCTCCTCACGTTTCCGTTCGGAACTCTGCAAGCGCGAGTCCTTTCTGAATTGGTTCGCGCCACGGGCTGGGACATCCGTGCAGCCGATTGGTCTCCCGCCCTTCCTCTGGCGGTGGAATGGCACGATGTCAGTTGGACGAAACCCGGAGGCGCCAGCATTCCGGTTCAGTTCATGCGGCTCAACATCGGAGTGCTGGGATTGGTGTTGGGCCAGCAAACTGTTGATGCGCTAGTGCAATTTCCGGGCGGCGGTCAGCCCGGGACCGCCAGGGCGACCGGAACGGTCAGCGCCTCCTCTTGGTCGTTTCTCGGTCCGCTGTCGGTGAAGGCACATGCCCATCAGGTCGATTTGGCCGCTGTGGTCAAACCGTATGTGACGAGAGGACTGTTGCAAGCCGACGTGACGCAGCGGTGGGAAAACCGTGGCAAGGAAGGAGTCGCTTTCAAAGGCGACGGGTCATGGAAGGCTGAGGTCAAAGACCTCGTGCTTGAGCGAATTCCGGTGGGGCCGGCCGCCGCAATCCCATCGTTGAATTTTTCCCGCGTGACCGCGGCGTTAGCCTGTCATGACGCCGTCTGCGAGATCACGGATTTCAAGGCCGACGGGCCGGATGGAACGATTACCGCCCAAGGCCGCCTGATGCTGCGAGATAGCATTCAGTCGAGCATGATTGATGTCACCTTAACCGTGCTAGCCGGGGCCGGGTGGGCGCAGAAGGCAGGGAACCTGCCGATCCCCCCCCTACCGCCCGGGACGCCCTTGACCGTCAAACTCGGCGGATCTGTCGCAAATCCCAAGCTAACCTTGTAAGATACGAACGGTCGACATACCAAAGGAGTCAATGATCACGCCATGGTAGCCGAGTGTGTTGGTTTGGATCTCGGTCAGACAGCCATCAAGGCGGTGAGATTCCGCCGCCGGTTGTCGGGCCGGGAGTCCGTCGAGTATTTCCACCTGCCGTTGCCCTACGGAAAGCCGGGCCAGGCCGAACCGGCTCGTCTGGCCGGCCAGCTGCGCAGTTTCTTGTGGCAGAACGGGCTGTACGGGAGCGGTGACATTGTCACGGCCCTCCCCTGCCAGGACCTGTTCATTCGCACCCTCTCCTTCCCCTTCCGCGACTCGGCGAAGCTTGAGCAGGTGGTGCCCTTCGAAGTGGAGAATCTGATTCCCATGGCCCTTGATGACGTGGCCATGGGGAGCATTGTGTTGCCGCCCAAGGCACTGACCGGAGCTGTGCAAAAACCCAAGGGCGCGGATGTCTTGATCACGGCCGCACCTAAAGACAAGGTGGCCGAACACCTCAGGTTTCTCGCCTCCGCCGATCTGAAACCGGCGGCGGTCGGTGTCGACGGCATGGCGCTGTATTCTGTGACGAAGTTCCTTCAGGAGGAAGGCGCGAACGTTCCTGGTGATTTGGCGATCATTGACGTCGGAGCGACCAAGACCACCCTCTGCCTGATTCATGAAGGGCGGCCGGCCGTCCTTCGTACCGTGCTCTGGGGGGGCAATCACCTGACCCATGCACTCGCGGTCCGCTATGCCTGCAGCTTTGCCGAAGCGGAACGGCGCAAACGCGCCATGGCCGTTCAGGAAGTCGACGCCTGGCTTGAGCCGTTGCTGAAGGAATTGCGCGTGTCGCTCCATGCCTATGAAGGAACGTCGCATGGCCGCCTGTCGCATTGTTGGGTGTCGGGCGGTGGTTCCAAGCTCCGTGAATTGAGCGGACACGTCGCGCATGAATTGGGATTGACGCCGGTCGGCCCACGGCAGGGATTCGGTGCGAACTGTCCCCGGGCGTTCTCGATTGCGTTCGGGCTGGCCATCCATCCGAAGGTTGTGCGGCCGCGCTGGAAGCCCAAGGCGATCGGCTCCGATCTCGGTCTGGATCTGACCGCGGCCGCAGAAGCGGGGTCGGCACGCACGAGCGAGTCGCGCCAAGACCGACGGCTCGCGCTGTGGGGCGGAATCATCCTCGGCCTGCTGGCGTTGGTGGACCTGTCGGTCCGCGTCCTCGTGAAGCAATCAACGCTGACCCAAGTCAAACAGGGGCTGCAGGCGCAATTCGTCCAATCATTCGGCGAAGGCGCAGGACCGGGGGAAGAACTCGACGTGGCGCGTTATCGCGTCACCCAGCTCGACAAGCGCCTGACGGTCATCGACCGCAGCCGCAACAGTGTGTTGGCCAACCTGTCTGATTTGGCCAAACAACTGCCGCCCGGGATTCCGTTGACGGTCCGGGAGTTGACCGTGGAAGGTCTGGCGGTTCATTTGGAAGGTGAGACCAATTCGTTCGACTCCGTCGAAAAGATCAAGCAGGCCTTTACGGCGAATCAGTTGTTCCAAGGCGTGTCCGTGACCGACACGCGCGTCGGCGCTACGGCTAATCAGGTGGTCTTTCGCCTGACCTACACGGTGCAGCGACCATGATGGCGAACCTGCAAGAACGGTGGCGGCATCTGGCGGCCCGCGAGCGCATCATCCTCGCCGCGGGGGCGGCGGTCGTTATCGCAAGCCTGTTGTTTCTCATCATCGTGGATCCTCTTCTCGACAGGGTCGACAAAGCCGAACGGCAGACTGCCAGAAAATCCAAGGAACGGGTGGAACTGGCCGCCCTCGCTGCCGACTATGCGGCCAAACAGGGCAGAGTCGCCAAGCTGGAGCAGCGGCTTCCCAATGGTGACGGCCAATTTTCTCTTTTGGCCTTTATGGAGGAAGCTGCGGCTTCCGTGCAGATCCGCGATCGTATCGTCGGTATGCAGCCCCAAGCGGGCACCGTGCAGCACGGGTATCAGGAAACCGCCGTCGATCTTCGATTGGATGGCGTGCAATTGCCGCAATTATTGTCCCTGCTCGTCGCGCTGGAACAAGCCCCTTACGACGTGCAGGTGCACCACCTCCAGATCAAGCCCAAGTATGACAATCCCGTCAGCCTCGACGCCACTCTGAGAATCGTCTCATACGCCAAGTCCTGACACTCATCCCAGTTCTTGTCGCCTACTGACGTGATGTCCATGCAGGATGGTCCAACAGACCGTCATTCTCACCCACCCGACCCCGGCGCGCCGAGACGCGCTCTTCCGCCTCACCCGCCCGGCCCCGGCGCGCCGAGACGCGCTCTTCCGCCTCACCCGCCCGGCCCCGGCGGTTGGTTTTCACCCTCCCAACCCACCGATTACGTCGCAATCGATGTCCCGGGACGCGCCTTTCCCGGAGCGGCCGACCGAGGAAAAGCTCCGTTGGCTGCAGATGAACGGGGTGTCGCCCTTCTGCTGGCGATTCTCGTCCTCGCCCTTCTAGTCGCCTTGATCCTCGAGTTCGATACCGACGCGCGCCGGGAATATCGCGAGGCATCCGCGTTCCGGGATAATTTCAAAGCCACCGTCCTGACTCGGGCGGCTGTCCAGGCCGCGCGCGCCGTCCTGCAGCAGGATCATCTGCGCGACAAGCAAACCGGCCAGATGTACGATGCCACGACGGATCTATGGGCGTTTCCCATCAATAAATATGCAATCGGCGACGGATTGATGACGGCTCAGATCGAGGATGAACGGAGCAAATTAAATCTGAACGATCTCGCCACCACCATGGATCCGAATGCGAAAAAAACGAAAGTCGGGAGAGTGAAGCGCCTCTTCGCGCTGCTGCAGATCAATCCCGATCTCGTGGATGCCATTGTGGACTGGGTCGATGCCGACGACATCCCGGAGGCGGCGGGCGCCGAGTCCGTCTATTATCAGTCCTTGCGCCCGTCCTACCGCGCGGCCAACGCGCCCTTTCAAACGCTGCGTGAACTGCGCTTGGTCAAGGGCATGACACCCGAGATCGTCGACAAGCTTCTGCAATACGTCACAGTGTTTCCACAGGACGGCGAGAGCCGCGTCAACATCAATACCGCGGATGTCCTGGTTCTCCAATCGCTCGATCCACGCATCAGTCAAACGATGGCCGGAGAGATCATTCAGAGTCGCCCCTTCAAGACAATCCAAGAGTTGGATCGTGTCGGCAGCTTCGCCCAGATCGGCAAAGAACTCCGTCTGCTCAGCGTGTACGACGTCAAAACGAACATCTTTTCCGCCCGGATGTCCCTGACGGTCAATGAAACCACAAAATCTGGTACCGTCGTCCTTCAACGGGACGAGGCGACGGGCAATAGCGCCGTGCGGTACTTCCGATTCCTGTGAGCCTCGATTATCGAATCTCCGTCAAAAGTTAACAAATCTGTAACACTGAGGTTACGCCTCCGCAATCCCCGGTGGCTACGATCAAGGCGGTTCATGAGCAGTGGGTCGACCTCTAACGAAGGAGAATGCGCAGATGGATCATGCGAACGACCGGTCCCACCGGCTGGTGTCAACAGGGCTCCAAGTCATGGCGATGGCTCTGGTCGCCGCCGGGTGGATGAGCCACCCGATGCATGCCAGGGCCGAACAAGTGGGTCCGTTCGCCTCGGTCAACGTCGATGCCAACCTCGCTCGGTATAACCCGCAGACGCAAGTCGCTGGAACCGTAAAGGTCCGGGGCTCCGAAACGATGTATCCCCTGCTGTCGCGTCTCAGTTTGGAGTTTCAGCGGCGGCAGCCCAAGGTCATCGTCGACGTGAAGGGCGGAGGTTCGACGAAAGGCATCGAGGAATTTCTGCAGCCGCCCTTGTACAAAACGGGCAAGGTGGTCCTTCATGAGGAACGAGCCAATCAATTTTGGCTCTTGGCATCGTCCCGTGAATTGTTCGACGCTGAAATCAAGCAATTCGTCTCGGAAAACGGATTTGAACCGCTAGCAGTGCCCGTCGCCGTCGATGCCGTTGCGCTCTATGTGCATAAGGACAATCCGTTGCCCGGGCTGACGCTCGATCAAATCGACGCCATGTTTTCCAGTACTCGGAAACGGGGGGCCAAGACCGGCCTGAACCGCTGGGGACAGCTCGGACTTCCCGATGGATGGGAACAGGCTCAAATCCAACTATACGGCCGCGATCGCCGGTCCGGCACGAGAGCGTTCTTTCAGGAGCATGTGTTGGCCGGAGGCGACTTTGTGCCGACGCTGCACGAAGAGCCCGGTGCCGCCTCGGTCATTCTCAATTTGAGCCGCGACCAACTCGGAATCGGCTACAGCGGACTCGGGCTGCAGTCATCGACTGTGCGCGTGATTCCGCTTGCGGAAAATGAGGGCATGCCCTACGTGATGCCGTCCTCCGCGACGATCGCCGATCAGACGTATCCTCTACGGCGCGTGCTTTACTTGTATGTGAACAAGGATCCCAAGGGATCCATCCCGCCGGCCGCGAAGGAATTTTTGGCGTTTATTATGAGTCAGGAAGGACAAGAGGCGGTGATCAAGGCCGGCTTCTTCCCATTGCCCATGAACCAAATTTCCAAGACGGCGGTGGCGCTGGGAGGCACTCCCACCACGATGCGGCAATAAACGAAGCGGCAGGCTATTGAGCGGGTTTGCGGGCCGGTGGCTTGCCGACATTCGTTTGATCGAGTTCGCGCTTGAGACGGTTCATATCTTCCGTGAGATCCTTCATCTTCGATTTCTGCTGGTCCAGCTGTTCTCGCAGCTCTTGGTTCGAATTCGTCAAGTCTCGAATCTGTTCCTGCATATCCGGCTGCGAGCCGCTCGGTGTTGCGGAGGTCGGCATGGGGGTCTGTCCACGGCCGAACTGAGCGGGCGGAGGGGCTGAGGCTCGTGCCAGCACCTGCTTGACGTTCAGTGAAATATGCACACTCTCGAACGGCGCCCAGCGAGGCATCTCTGCATCTGGAACCGTTGCCTCGACCGCCGGTTTGCCGATCCACAGCTTCATGCCCTTGGTGTCCCGGATGTCTTTTGTATCCCCCCCCGCGGTGTCGGCCTGAATCACAGACGAATGGTCCGTGACCACGACATGCAGATAGCGTTCGCGCAAGAACAGTGCCCCGGTCGTGCGATCTTCACTATAATGGACATCCGGCTTCGGGAATGAAAAGAAGACCCGCTCGGCGGCACCGACCTGAGCAAAGGCTTCGGAGAAATGGCCGGCGTGGTCGTTCAACTGTGCCTCTGTGAAAAGGGGAACCGGCCGAGGCGTTTCAAAAATACCGGCGATGGTGCCGCTCCAGCCGCTGACGCGCACCACCCCCAGCAAGGTCTTGATGTCTTCTTTGGTCAACTGAGCGGGGTGTGCGTTGGCGACGGGTTGCGTTGCACGGCTGACCGATGGATCGGGTTCGATGCCGATGCGCACGTCGTCGTGATCATAGACCATCCGTCCTGTCGAACAGGCGTTGACCGCCAAAACGATCATGCAGCAAGCCACCATCGAACGCAGGCGGGCCGCGATGCCGCGTGATGCGATCATTCGCACGTGAATTGAATCCCCCAGATGCGATCGGTGCCCATTTGGCCACGCCAGTGGCGATCGGCGGTCTGACTGACCTTCGGCACCTCCCCTTCTCTCACGATGCGCGTGCCTTGGGGACATTTCTCCTTGATGAGACGAAGGGCATCGCGGCGGCCCGCAGATGAAAGAATATCGCCGTCGGACTGCACGGACCAAGTGACCAGGCCGCCTGTGGCTGTTTCCCGGGCCATTGAGGCTTCATGGCCGCAGGCAACAATGCAGAGTGGGATGCTCAAGACGGTCAGGGCCTCGTGAAGCCGCCGCACGACGTGGTTCTGCACTTCGTCGCAGTGGATGGCGAGCCTCGCTATTGAGCCGTGGCGCAAAATGTCTGCTCTTCCAA
This sequence comes from Nitrospirota bacterium, assembly GCA_046765595.1. Taxonomy (GTDB): domain Bacteria; phylum Nitrospirota; class Nitrospiria; order Nitrospirales; family Nitrospiraceae; genus Nitrospira_C. The sequence goes on along the minus strand of JBKPKC010000165.1, from coordinate 656 downwards.
CGTCTCGTATCCTGCCCCAAAGGAGGGGAAGTCCGCAATATCACGCCCTCCGGTATTCCAGAGATGCAGGCATTTGGCCGAGACCGACGGCAGACTGCGCAGGATATCATCGACAGATACCACCTTGGCGGCCTTGGTCGTACCGACGACGATGATGCGATTGCCTCGTTGAAGAAACGGTGGTTCGATGGACCCTTGAAACGTCACCGCAAACTCCCCACTCCGTTTGCCCGTGTCCTTCGGTCCATATGCCGGATGCTCGACAATCGGTAACTGTGTCACGACAATCGTAACGTTCCCGTCTTTGCGTTCGGCCTGCAGGATGCTGCCGCCCAATTGAATCTTCCGCTCGAGTGCCTGATTGGGAATCATCCGCCACTGGGAAAAGTCGAAATTCGGGTCGACGCCTTCCATAACCTCAGACGGAAACGGTTGCACGGGTGAACAGGCAGCCGCGCCCAGAACAACTGCCAGGACTGTCGCAGAAACCCTCCTCATAGTTCCCTCCTTACTCCGTTGCCCCCACCATTGCAATGCTGAAATGCGGTTGTCTCTACATGAACCGAATTTGGAACTGCACGAAGAATGCATTGTTGGCAAAGGGATCCGTGGCTGTGTCGTATGCGGGCGTTCCGGGGCCGGTGCCCAAGCCGGAA
>JBKPKC010000164.1:0-3368 GCA_046765595.1 Nitrospirota bacterium | reverse complement strand
GTATAAGGAGCCGACGGTAAAACTGTCGACCGACATCCAGCAGGGGATGAGACCGATCACGACCGCCCGAACGAGATCGGACGTAATCAGCAGCGCTTTTTTCGGCAGGCGATCGACCGCGACGCCGATCAGCGGGGCGAGCACGATCGCCGGAGCGGTCTGCAATATGCCGATGATGCTGGTCTTTAACGGCGAGCCGGTGACGGAGTAGACGAACCACAGCAGCGCCAGCTTGGAGATGCCGTCACCAACCTGCGAGACCACCTGGCCCCACCAGACGTACGAGAAGCCATGACTGAGCAGCCAGCGCGGTTTGACATGATGGTGCCGGTGGTGCTGGCGGGAATGCGTCGATAGATCTTTGATGACACGCGTGACCCGGCCCTCCATGCACAGGCTGAGACTTCAGCCGGGTCAAGCCGCGAATGAGTCGCCTCTTGCACTCGACCCGACTTGAGTTTCAGCTTTGCGACGTTCCGCTGGTGTATTAGTCCTTGGCGACGAGCTGCACGCCGGCAGTATCCACGGCTCGCACGCCTGGAACCTGCCGCGCGGCCTCGGCCGCTTCGAGCGCGATAACCTGAAAGCGCGTCTTTCCGCTCAGGTACACAATGCCGTTTTCGGATTTGACGTCGAATCCGACGGCCTTCAGCGTTTCGCTTCGCGATAGACGGTCCCGTACGACGTGCGCAATGCTTTCGTCCTGTTTCTTGGCCAGCTTGTCTTTGAGCGCCGGCGTCACGGTCAATTTGTTGACGACGGTCTCGACACCGTCGATCTTTCCTGCAATCTCGGCTACTTTGGCCTTTTCGTCATCGGTGGGAACGGAGCCCGTGAGAACGGCTTTGCCCTTGTCCATTTCGACTTCGATATCGAGCGGAAACAACTGTGGATCGGCCATGAGCGCCAATTTGATCGCGAGGTTCAGCGACGTGACCGGTTTCTTGGACGGCTCTTCAGGTTTGGACTCCTCCGCCTTGGCCTTGTCTTCCGTCTTCGCCTTGTCATCTTTGGCTTTTTCGTCTTTTGCTTTTTCGTCTTTTGCCTTTTCGTCCTTGGCTTTTTCGTCTTTCGCCTTGTCGTCCTTGGTTTTGTCGTCGGCTTTAGCCTTTTCCTCGACCGCCGCTTTTTCCCCGGCCTGCTTTCCGTTGTTGTCGGATTTGGCGTCGGTGTCCTTTTTCTTGGGTTCTGCCGCGCGCGGCGCTTCCTTCGCGCGCTCACCACCGGATCCCTCTTCGGCTGCATGACCTGCGGCGCTCAGGAGGACGAGCACCAAAAATCCGGAGAGGGGCCATGTGATCATGAGGACGAACCTTCGCCTTGTTGCCGCTGCACGAACGTCGTGTCGAATCCGCACCGGACCGATGCATCTTCGCCGGTAGCCTAGTGGAAACCTACTCGGGAATTCCCCAGGGGGCATGTGCGTCTCCCGCTTACTGAGTGCACCTCTTTGCCTACGGCATAACAAGGGAAACGCCTAGTTAGTGGTCCCTCGTTCAGTTGATATCGTGCGTTGACAGTGTCCCGAACCCTCCACGCTAAGGAAGCAATGAAGCCGCAACGGGTTCTGGGGATTATCATGGCGGGAGGTAAGGGCGAACGTCTCCTCCCTCTGACCGAAGTCCGCAGCAAACCAGCCGTCCCCTTCGGGGGGAAATATCGCATCATCGACTTCGTCCTCAGCAACTTCGTCAATTCGAACATCACCTCTCTCTACGTCCTGGTTCAGTACCGGTCTCAATCACTTATCGAACATCTTCGGAAGAGTTGGCAAATAGGCGGACGGCTCTCCGAGAGTTTCATCACCGTCGTTCCTCCGCAAATGCGGTCGCGCGAGGGCTGGTATGAAGGCACTGCCGACGCGGTTTATCAGAATCTCAATCTGATCGCGGACTGGGAGCCCGACGCCATCGCCGTGTTCGGCGCGGACCATGTCTACCGGATGGACATCAGGCAAATGCTCGAGGCACATCTCGACCACGACGCCGACGCGACCGTCGCGGCGCTGCCCGTACCGACGGAAGCGGCCAGCGGATTCGGCATCCTCGAGGCGGACAAGGACGGACGGATGATCGGATTCCAGGAAAAGCCCTCGACGCCGAAAGAAATGCCCGGGCGCCCCGGGTATGCGCTGTCCTCCATGGGCAATTACCTCTTCAAGACCGATGCATTGGTACCGCTGTTGAAGCGCGACGCCTCTCGTCCGGGGACGCATGATTTCGGTCGGGATATCGTGCCGGAGCTCCTGGGGGACCATCGGGTGTATGTCTACAACCTTCAGGCCAACGAGGTTCCTGGATTGCAATCCCATGAGGAACGCGCCTACTGGCGGGACGTAGGCACTCTCGAGGCGTACTGGCAGAGCAACATGGACCTGCTCGGCGAAACGCCGCTCTTCGATTTGCGCAACCCGGCCTGGCCGATCTACTCGTACGACACCGAAGGACCCATGGCGACGCTTGTGCGGACCCGCGTCGATGATTCGATGATCGGTCAGGGCACGCTCTGCGTCGACGCCGACATCCGAAAATCGGTCATCGGCAGAGGCGTGCGGATCGAGCGCGGGGCGCATCTGGAGGAATGTGTCATCATGGACAACGTGCGGATTGGAGCCCACGCGCGGCTCCGCAGGGTCATTGCCGACCGCGGCAGCGCCGTTCCCTCCCATGCCCGCGTCGGATACGACCGCGGGCAGGACGGCAGGAAATTTCACCTGTCCCACTCGGGCCTCGTCGTGCTGCCGCATCCTTCATCAATCAATGCCGAATTGCTGAGGCACGCCTCATGACCCCGTCGGGCGGCAGCTTTCCCCTGGCCACCTATCGCCTGCAGCTGCATCGCGGGTTTACCTTTGCCGATGCGACCCGGAGCGTGCCGTACCTACATGCGCTCGGCATCAGCGACTGCTACCTGTCTCCGATCGCCAAAGCGGCGCCAGGCAGCGATCACGGGTACGACGTGATCGATCCCGTGGTGCTGAACCCTGAACTGGGGCGGCAGGAAGATTTTCAGGAATTCGTCCGCACGGTCCGGGCTCATGGAATGGGAATTGTCCTCGATGTCGTACCCAACCATATGGGCATCGGCAAGACGTTGAACCGGTGGTGGCGGGATGTGCTGGAGAACGGGCCGAACTCACGCTATGCGACGGCCTTCGACATCGACTGGCATCCCATCAAGCGGGAACTCGAAAACAAAGTCTTGCTGCCGATTCTTGGCGACCAATATGGCGCGGTCCTCGAAAGCCAGGAAATGGAGCTGGTCTATGAGGACGGCGCGTTCGTGCTTCGGTACTTCGACCATCATCTTCCGTTGGCGCCGCGAACCTGGACGCGCATTCTTTCACACGGTCTGGAGCAGTTGGTGGC